>JANOKE010000653.1:0-3023 GCA_031419135.1 Gemmatimonadaceae bacterium | reverse complement strand
GTCAGTCTGGCTTCTCGCCGCAAAGCCGGTGATCGCCAGATCGTCACGCAGGTTAAACTGCGCGTCAATACCGCCCACCAGGTTGTTCGTGTCACTGGTTGGATTGCGACCGGTTGCCACGAGCCCAATGCGACTGCGGCGCCCCACGTCGCGATTCATCCGGAGCACGGAGAAATCGCTGGACGTCGCGTTCACTGACGAAACCGCCTCGGTTTTCATATTCAATGCGCCGATTTGCCAACCGCCTGCCCGACCCAGCACGCGCACGCCCGCCATGATGGGCGCAATCGTGCCGCCAACCAGTCCGATTCGCCGACTGTAGAACAGGATCGGCGACAGGTCGGTCGTATTGCCAACGCCACTCGAAGTGAACCCGCCGCCACCGCTTGCGCCGCCGCCGCCACCACCACCGCCACCCACCCCACCAAACGCAAACGCGTCCTGACCTTCGAGAAAAAACTCGCGCTTTTCGGCGTTGGTCAGCGAGAAACGGGTGAGATTCACCTGCGCGTCGTCGTCTTCGACCTGTGCGAAATCCGTGTGGTAGCTGAGGTCAGCCACCACCTGTGGCGTGATGCCCCACTTGATGTCGCCGCCGAAGTTTCCGTCGCGCCGGTTGGCGATCACCGGCGCCACGGCGCGATTGGTCAACATGGAGCCAAGGGCGTACGGCTTGACGTCAACGTTCAGCCCCCGTCCAGGGGCAACGATGCCCAGCAATGTGGCGGCGTTGGATACCTTGTTGAGTCCGCGACGTCCCCACGAGCGCGGCACCGCACTGAGAAACGACGTTTCGTTCTTCCAACGCGACATCCGTCGGATGTTCACGCCCCACACGTCGCCGGCCTGCGTGACGCGGATCGATCGAAACGGGATCCGCAGTTCAACGCTCCATCCGCCTTCGAAGTCGCGCGCGCGTGACTCCCAAAGCCCGTTCCAGTTCGAGCTGGGCTGTTCGTTGGTGGCGTAGAAATCGAAGAGCGCGCCGAGCCGATTGGTGGCGAATCCGTACCCATTGCGATGATCGTGGAACGTGTCGAACATCACCGCAAGGTGGTCGTTGTTGTACAGGTTAGGCGCGTCCCGACGCATATCGCTGGCCACGCGATGGTCGCGTTGCGACTCGTACAGCCGCGCACTGATGTAGACATTCTCATCATCAAAGAATATCCACGCTTCGGTGCGCTCCGTGGCGGGCGCTCCCTCGTTGGGTTCCTGCTGCACGAAGTCCGTGTAGGGTTCCGTCGTCCGATAGAACTCTTCGTTCAGCGCGCCGTCGAATTTGAGCGTTGAGGCCAGACGCGTAGCGCGTACGGTCACCTTGCCGGACGGATCACGCACCATCATGGGTGATGCCGCCGGCACATCGCCGGTTCCGACGCGGTCGTCGGCGCGTTGCGCGTCGACGCCCATGGCATTCGCGAGTGTGAGCCACACCACAGCCCCCATACGGACCAGAGCCGCCGGAATGCGGCCATTCGCAGTGTTTGGTGCACGATGCATGCATGACAGAATAACCTTTGACACGACGTGAAAGCCAGCGGATAAACGTACGGTCACCTCACCGCTTGCCGCGATACTCGATACGCGACAACCCTGCATCCGTATTCTTCGCGAACCATGTCTTCCCGTATTCCAGCACATACACCCGCCCGTCCGGCCCCACCTCCACATCGATTGGCGCGGAAAACACGTCTTTCGAAGCAAACGGTTCCATTGCTTCGTAGTCGCCGGTCGGCGTGAGTGTGACCGCCTTCAGCCAGTTCCGGATCCAGTCGTACACAATGAGCTTGCCGTCATAGTATGGTGGGAGCGCCGTGTCACGGCGCCTGGCAAACATCGACGCGCGGTACACCGGTCCGACCATCGCGGTGCGACCGCCTTTGCCGACCTGCGGGAAATCGCGCGAATCGCCGTACGGATACCAGATAAACGCGCCGCGCGCTGGTGGCAGGACATTCAGACCCGTGGTGTTGCGCGAGTCGTTCCGTGGTGCGGTCGCGTCATACAGTGCGCCGCTCGTTCCAGTCGCATAGTCCCACCGGTGATAGGCGTAGTTGTCGCCCACGAACAGGGGCCAGCCGTAGTTGCCGGCCGAACGCGCCTGGTTGATTTCGTCGTATCCGCGTGGTCCGCGCGTGGCGCTCGTGTCATCCGTCGCGTCGGGTCCCACGTCACCCCAGTACAGATAGCCACTCTGCTGGTCAACCGAAATGCGGTACGGATTGCGGTTACCCATCACGAAAATCTCGGGACGCGTTTTCGGCGTGCCGGGCGGAAACAGGTTCCCGTCCGGAATTTCGTAACGTCCACTCGTGAGTAGGCGAATGCGCAGAATCTTGCCCCGAAGGTCGTTCGTGTTTGCGGACGTGCGTCGCGCGTCGTACGGCTCGTGTCCGGGACGATCATCGGTAGGTGAGAATCCGTGGCTGGCAAACACCACACCCTTTTCGTCAAAGGGTGTCGAGTTGTCGCCGGTGGAGACGTACAGCAATCGGTTCGGACCAAACGCCAGTGACCCGCCGGTGTGACAGCAGATTTCGCGCTGCGAAAAGAACTGCAGCACCACCGTCTCGCTGCCCAACCGCAGCGAATCGCCATCGAACTCGAACCGTGACAGGCGGTTCACCGTGGTGTCGGCCGGACTGTAAAACAGGTACACGAAGTGATTCGTTGCGAACTCCGGATCGATGGTCAGTCCGAGCAGCCCCTCTTCGACGTTCGATCCATTCGTGCTCTTCGCGTACACCGCAACCTTGCCTGCCGGTTGCACTGAACGATCCGCATCACGATACAACATCACTTCGCCACCGCGCTGCGCGATCAATACGTCGCCGCCTGGCAGCACGGCCATTTCCGTGGGCTCGGCGAGTGTACCCATCGTGAGCGACGTCTTGCGGAGTACCGAGTCGGCTGGCACACGCGGGGCCGTAGCGTTCGCGTAGCGTCGTTGTGGACGCGGACTCATGGCGTATCGAATCCCGCCCAGCACATGCTTGAGAAACAATGAGTCGCTATACGAC
>JANOKE010000652.1:0-3284 GCA_031419135.1 Gemmatimonadaceae bacterium | reverse complement strand
AGCAGCAGCGGTCCGCCAAACGCGACGCGCACATCCTTGAGGCCCAGCAATGCCATGTATTCGGGAACGATTCGCGACGAGGAAGACGCCGAGTGACGCCAGGTGGCGTCGGGCCGCGAAAGGTAACTACACCGCCACACGGGAATAGACCATTGCCGTTGATCTGCCACGGGAACTCAATAACTTTGGTCGCTTGGGCGTGGTGGCCGAGTGGTTTAAGGCAGCGGTCTTGAAAACCGCCGAACCTGAAAGGGTTCCGTGAGTTCGAATCTCACCTACGCCGTATGAGTTCCCCCACGGCTGTGGCCATGCGAGTGCCGGTCGTTGTCCGCACGATGTGGACCAGCGTCGCTCTGGGACTCGTGGCCTGCGGTGAACCGAGCACGTCGCCACAGAATCAGCCGCCGGTGGCGTCGATCGTGGTCGTGCCGTCGAGCGTCACGGTTGAGGTAGGCGGACTGCAGTCCCTCTACGTCACGCTGCGGGACCGAAACGGCAATGCGTTGGATGGACGCAGTATCCGATGGCAATCGTCGGCCCCTTCCATTGCGACAGTGAGCGCATCCGCCAACGGGACGAGTGCAACCGTTGCGACCGTCGCTCCGGGCACTACCGCCATTTCGGCAACCAGCGAAGGCATCACCGCAACCGCGCAAGTCACCGTGACGGCCATTCCGACAACGGACTTCGCAATCCTGGATGCGCAATGGACACAAGGCGTGCAGCAGGGAAACGGCGCGATCCCGATGATCCTCGACGGGAACAGCGCGGTGCTCAACGTGCTGCTTTCCACCAACGCGTCCAATCGTGCGCCCGGCCAATTGGTGCTGACGCTCACTGACGGCTCGGGCGCCACGGTGCGATCGGACACACTCACGCCGCCGTCGTTTACCGGCGCCTCTGCGTACGACCAACCAAGCGCGCAGTTTCTGCTGCCGAAGGCGTCTCTGCGCGCGGGACTCCGGTGGCAGGTGCGTCGCGATCCGCGCGGCGTTGCCGCCGATGCCAACCTTGCCAACGATGCGTTTCCGCAGTCGGCCCCCGCGCTGTTGGTCACGACAGTGCTGCCAACGATGCGCATTCGTTTCGTTCCAATCGTACTCAGCGTGCACGGCGACGCGACCGGCAACGTGTCTGTTGCGAACATCGACGGGTACCTGCCGACATTGCGACGGACCTTTCCCCTGGGACCGTTGACGACATCAGTGGGCACACCGTTGGTATCGTCGGCCACATTCGGCGTGGCGCCAACTGGAGGCGCGGAGGGTTTCTGGCTGCAGGTGCTGCAAGACCTGGATCTCGCGCGCGTCGCCGACACGTCGTCGCATGACACCTATTGGATGGGCGTCGTACGTCCGCCGGCGGGGTTCACGTTTACCAGCTTCGGGGGGTTCTCCTACATCCCGACGTCGGCGGCGTCCGTGGCGCGCGGCACCCGAACGTCCATGGTCGTCCAAACCGGCTGGTTCACGAACACCGGACAATCCGCCGACCTGGTTGCGCACGAACTGGCGCACACGCTGGGTCGTCGACATGCGCCATGCGGTGGCGCCACTGGAGTGGATCCCGCGTTCCCTGTACCGCACGGCGTCATCGGAACGGTGGGTCACGATGTCTTCAGTTGGTCAATTGGACTCACGTCGAATGCGGGTGCACGGTCGGCCACAACCGGCGACCTGATGGGGTATTGCTTTCCGCAATGGGCGAGCCCCTACACGTACGGCGGGTTGCTTGCTGCGCGACTTGTCAGTGTGACCAATGCCCTTCGCGTGCCACTCGTGGCGCCCAACCGACGACAGCACGTTGTGGTGGTGCGTGGACGCATCGCGCGCTCACGCGTGTCACTGTTGCCGACCGTGGCGATCGACGGCTATCCCACCGACGGTTCATTTGGCGCGTATCGTGTAGAGCTGATTGGTGCGCGCGGGCGGGTGGTCGCAACGCACCGCACCAATGCCAGGCACGTCGATCATTCAGACCACGCGACCCTCGTGGCCGCAGTTCCGTTGGACGAACGCACGGCTGAAACGCTGACCGCAGTCCGGATCGTTGGCCCTTCCGGAACGCTGACGACGTACAGCACGAAGTCTGCGCCGTCGCTCGTGTCATTGTCCGACGGTTTTTCGAACGCAACGGCTGGAGTCAGTGCCAATGGTCGCATCATGGCGGCGTGCCACGGCGCGGAATCCGCAGCGATTGTCGTCCAGGATCACGTGACCAGTGCCGTGCTGGCCTCGGCAAGCGGCAATCGCGTCACATTCGATGCGCGCCGTGCGCCTGTGGTGGACATGACCTGCAGCGACGGCGTGCGGTCGCGGCGACGTATCAACGTGCGGATCACCCGCCCGATTCGCTGACCTTCACCTCGAAGCGATCCATGCCTGTTCTCCGATCGCGTGTTCGGATGACCATCGGCGCGGCCTCGTGGACAGCACCACCCAACTGGATTGGCAGGAACGGGCAGCACGGTTCGGCGCCGCAAAAAAGCAGCTACGCCTCAAGGTGCGACTCCACAAACCACAACTGCTTGTCCGCGTCGCCGGTGATTCGTGTGAGCAGATCGGTTGTGACGGCATCGTCGGCGGCTTCGGCTTCGGCGATATCAGCACGCGCGGCGTTGGCGCAGAACGCGAGCGCTTCCGCCACCACGTGCACCCATTCGTTGGCAGTGCTGACATTCAACGGGCACGTCGGCAACTTGCTGCGGGCTCCGACGGCCTGCACCGTTCCCTCAGCCACGCATCCCAGTTGGACGGCGCGCTCGGCGATTTCATCGGACCAGCCGACGGATAGCGCAGCCGTTGCATCGAACAGTTCATGCAGTGGCATGAATCGCGGTCCTTTCACATTCCAATGCGCCTGTTTTGCCTGCCGCTCGAGATCGAGGAAATCGGCAAGGCGTTCGTTGAGGATCATTCCCAGCGCGATACGGGTGTCGGCCGGCAGATCCACGCGTGTTGGAAACGGCGTTTTGCCAGTGTTGATTTTGGTGACTCTTGAAGGCTTTGCGGGCATTCGATCCTCGGAGTATCGATCAATGGGTGGAGTACTGGTTGTGCTGCCGTTCATCCAACGGCGGGGAGTTGTACCCGCCAGCCCGGGAATCGTGCGGTATTTGCGGTGGATTCACAATTTTGTCGCGATCAAAACGCAAGACCAAGAGTGATCGGCCAGTAGGCGCCGCCTCTATAGTTTCTCACTGCACCAGCCGACGTGATCTCCAGGGAGACGCGAAAGCGCCTCACTATGCCCCGAAGCCCTACCCCGAGGCGCACACTCGTAAA
>JANOKE010000651.1:0-2864 GCA_031419135.1 Gemmatimonadaceae bacterium | reverse complement strand
CGCGACCGCTTCGGCGAGAAGCCGCTCTACCTGGCGCGCTGTGGCACCGGTATCGCGTTTGCCTCGGAGCTGAAAGCACTGCGCCAGCACCCGGAATTCCGCGCCAGTATCGACCCGGCCGCGCTGTCGCTGTTCCTGCGTCACGGTTACGTGCCGGCGCCTTACGCGATTTTTCAGGACGTCGAAAAGGTCGAGCCCGGCCAGATCGTGACGTTCAATGCGCCGTCATGGGCGTCGCGCACCGCCACCACGTACTGGAGTGCTCGCGATGCCGCATCGTTCGGGCTCGAGCACCCGTTTGACGATTCGCCAGTCGCATGCACCGATGCGCTTGACGCGTTGATGCGATCCGTCGTGCGCGACCAGATGGTGGCCGATGTGCCGGTGGGCGCCTTCCTGTCCGGTGGCATCGACTCGTCACTCGTGGTGGCCATGATGCAGGCCGAGAGTTCACGGCGTGTGCGCACGTTTTCCATCGGCTTTCGCGAGGCCGGATTCGACGAATCCCCCAACGCGGAAGCCGTCGCACAACACCTTGGTACCGATCACACGTCGATGTACGTCACGGCACAGGATGCGCTGGACCTCATTCCACGCCTTCCATCGATCTACAATGAGCCGTTCGCCGACTCGTCGCAGATTCCCACCACGCTGTTGGCGGCGCTGGCCCGGGAGCATGTCACCGTTTCGCTTTCCGGCGATGGCGGCGATGAATTATTCGGCGGCTACGATCGCTATGTGATTGCGCAGCGCGCGTGGTCCCGATTGTCGCGTGTGCCGCGCCCAATGCGCGTGGCCGCGTCGGGCGTGGTCGCCTCATTCGCACCAGAGCAATGGAACCGGGCGCTGCGCCCCACCGGTCTTCACGCGCGTGGCGTGACTGGTGATCGCCTGCACAAGCTGGCCGAGTTGTTCGATGCTCCGACGTCACTTGAGTTCTATCGCGATCTCGTATCGGCATGGCGACGACCGGGGCGCGTGGTGCGCGACGGAGTAGAGCCCATGACGGCGCTGATGAAACCCTTTGACGGACGTCGGGGTGGACTGCTGGCCGAAATGATGTTTCACGATCAGGTCAGTTATCTGCCGGATGACATTCTGGTCAAGGTTGATCGGGCTGCCATGGCAGCGAGTCTCGAGTCGCGCGCCCCTTTGCTGGATCATCGCATTGCCGAGTTCTCGTGGCGTCTGCCGGCACATCATTGGCATCACGCCGGGCAGGGCAAGCCAATCCTGCGACGGGTGCTTGATCGCTATGTCCCTCGGGCGTTGGTGGACCGGCCCAAGCACGGCTTCGGTATTCCAGTAGCCGAGTGGCTTCGCGGTCCGCTGCGCAATTGGGCGGACGATCTGCTCGCCGGTGACGCTATTCGGCGCGACGGTTTACTCGACGCCACGCCGATCGTCTCGGCGTGGGACGAGCATCGCCGTGGTGCGCGGAATTGGGCTTCGTCGTTGTGGCCGGTGCTGATGTTCCAGGCCTGGCGGTCTTCATGAGCCCCGCTGCGCCGTCGGGTGCAAAGCCGACGCCTTCCTGGACTTCCCGTGGACAGTCGCTCTGGGGTGCCGCATTCATGGTGGGCGGGCTCACCGCTACCGCCAAGCTCGTCGCGCTGCTCAAAGACAGTCTCGTGGCATCGCGCTTCGGCAGTGGTGCCGAGCTTGACGCCTTCCTGCTCGCACTCGTGGTACCAGGCTTCATGATCAGCGTGGCTGCGGGAACCCTGCCAGCCGCGTTGACACCAACGTTCATCGCGGTTCGTGAGCGCGAAGGCGCGGTCGCCGCCCGAGTGCTGGCCCGGGCGATCTTCGCGTCCACGTATCGATGGCTCGTGGTTGCGGCGATCGTCGCTGGCGTCGTCTCACTCGCTTACGGCACGCTCCCCGGTAGTCAACTCGCGCCGGCAACACGTGAGGCGCTGCCGCGCCTCGCGACGTGGCTCGCACCGTACACGTTGCTGCAAGGTGTTTGCGCCGCGTGGTCGGGATTGCTGGCGGCCGAGCGCGCGTATGCGGCAAGCGCCATGGCACCCATTGCGCAACCCGTCGGCATGGCGCTCGCGTTGCTGATTGGCGGCCAATCGCCCGGTACCGGTGTGTTGGTGATCGGGTTGATGGGCGGTACGATTGTCCAAGGTGTCATTTTCGCAGCGGCCTTGCGGTCGCGCGGTCTGCCGATTGTCGCCTGGCGGACACCCACCGCGTTGTCGCCGGCATCGCAAGCCGCCATCGCACGCGTAAGCGCACAATACATCCCGGCCGTCGCCGGGGCGTTGCTCATGAGCGCCACAACGCTCGTCGATCAGACAATGGCCACGTGGCTGTCTCCCGGCAGTGTGTCGGCCTTGGGTTTTGGTACCAAACTGAGTGCCGTGATGATGAGCGTAGGCGCCATCGCCCTCAGCACAACACTGCTTCCACACCTGTCCGAACTGGTGGCGCGGGAAGATTGGCAATCGATCCGACTGCTGGAACGCCGCGTCGCTGGTGTCATACTGGGCGTGACGATACCGGTGACCGTGCTGCTGATCGTCGCCTCGCATCCGATCGTGCGTTTGCTGTTTCAACGGGGCGCGTTCACCGCCGCGGAAACGGCCACGGTCGCCAACGTACAGTCGGCATATCTCCTGCAGTTGCCTGTGCACCTGCTGGGCATCCTGTATGTCCGGCTCATTTCAGCGCTCCAGCAGAATCGGCTGCTCACCATCGGAGCGGCCGTGAACCTCACGGTAAACATCGCCCTGAATTTTCTGTTCATGCGTTGGCTCGGCGTCGTGGGCATTGCCCTCTCCACGGCTGGCGTCTATGCGGTGTCCTGCGTGTTCCTCGCCGTAGCGGCGCACCGTCGATTGGCGGCGGCGGAA
>JANOKE010000650.1:0-10518 GCA_031419135.1 Gemmatimonadaceae bacterium | reverse complement strand
AGGATCATGCCGCCCACATGGATGGAACGATGTCGTGGCAACTGATGCAGCCCTTCGACGACATCGGCGAGCACGCGCACGCGTGCATCGTCGGGGTCGAGACCGGCGCGTGTGAGCAGTTCGCGACCGCTGGCGCCATTGCGGCTGGCGGTGGTGCGGTTGCGGTGGGCTTCGTGCACAGGCGCTGGACTCGCCGCGCGATCACTGGACTTGGCCAACGGGCCCAGATTCTCGGCGGCGTCCATGGCGATCTTGCGTTCGGCGTGCGTGTCGGTGCGCTGCTGCCACGTGGCGTCGCGCTCGCTGATGTCTTTCGGGCGGACCGCGCTTGAAGATTGAACCGCAGGGGACGCAGGGTTCGCAGGGGGTTTCTGGCTGGCCGCTACTCCCATACTCTCTACTCTGTCCACTCGCAGCGCGTCTGCGGTACTCTTCGCACTGAACCGATCACTGAGCGTACTCAGCACATCGGCCTGCTCCACCGAGAACCCCAGCACCCGTGCTGCATCGCGCACGGCACTCCGTCCGCGCCAGCTGATCTGCTCGCACACCATGGCGGCGTGTTCGCGTCCGTAGCGCTCGTACACGTACTGCAGCACGCGCTCACGGTCCCGATGCGCGAAGTCGATGTCGATATCGGGCGCTTCCTGTCGTTCTTCGGTGAGGAACCGTTCGAACAGCAGTTGCATGCGAATGGGATCGACTGCAGTGATCCCCAGGCAGAAGCACACGGCGGAGTTGGCGGCCGAGCCGCGTCCCTGACAGAGAATGCCCTCACGACGCGCGAAACGGACAATGTCCCACACAATGAGAAAAAATCCCGCCATCTTGAGTTTCGCGATCATGCGCAACTCGTGCGACAGTTGCGCGCGCTGCTTCGCCTCGTAGCCGCGTCCCCCCCCCCAGCGTTCGTGCGCGCCCTGATCAACCAGCCGCGTGAGATACTCGTCGGCCGAGATGCCGGGCGGCAGCGGAAACGCCGGCATGGACGGCTTGAGTTGCTGCAGGCGAAACGCACACCGTTCGGCCACGGCCAGCGTGGCGTGCACGCCGTCTTCAGCGCCCTGCCATCGCCTCATGATCAAGGCGGGGGTCTTGAGCGTCCATTCCGCGTTGGGACGCAGACGCGCCCCCATTTCATCGAGGGTGCGTTCGTGTCGTAACGCGCAGAGCACATCGTGGATGATACGGCCTTCCGCGCGCGCGTAGTGCACGTCGTTGGTGACCACCCACGGGACGCCCAATCGCGCGGCCAGCGGGCGCAATCGTCGCACCAGCACGCGTTCTTCAGGGAGACGATGGTCCCAGCACTCCACGGCGAGATGTTCGCCAAACACCTCACGCAACTGACACGCCGCGTGCCACGCCGCGTCGTCGCGTCCTTCGGCCAGCAGTTGCGGCACCCACCCGCGTGGACAGCCGGTCAGGGCGAACACATCCCGCGCATGCTGCGCCACGAGCTCCCACGGGACATGCGGGGCGCCGCGATCGGTGTGCATGCGCGCGTGCGTGACCAGTGACGCGATGTTGCGATAGCCGTCGCGCGACTCGGCCAGCAGCACGAGGTGCGTGGTGCGCGTGCCGTATGTTTTGAATGCATCGGGCACACGCACCGTGAGTTCGACCCCCAGAATGCCGCCAATGCCGACCGCGTCGCAGGCCGTGCCGAAGCGGACGACGCCCCCCATCTCATCGTGGTCGGTGATGGCGAGGGCCGGGTACCCCAGTTCGGCCGCCCGCTCGGCGAGCGTCTCGGGGAGCGACGCGCCATCGAGGAGCGAGAGGGCGGAATGGCAGTGCAGTTCCGCGTAGAGCGGGGCAGGGCGGGGCTGGCGGGGCATGGCGCGGGTCGTGAATGAACCCGAAGATATACCGAAGACAAGGGAATGGTAAGCGCGCCGAAAATTGGTACGGCTTGGCGATGCCAGTTGCCACACGTTTGTGCGAACCTCGTCGGCATCTGTGTGGCTCTGCCGCGTGAGCGAACGGCCGCACCTACCCTGGCGCGTGTCCGGAAAATCACAGTGTTGCGATTTCCAGGAGAGGGCCATGAAAGTCATACAGTGGGTTACCTCGTCGCGTGACGACCTGCGTGCGTTCCCCGTTGAGTTGCGCGTGCGAGCGGCGCTCGCTCTCTGGCAACTGCAACTCGGTCGGCGGGGTCCGTGGTGGAAACGCGCCCCTCTGGTCCTCCCCGGTCTCCGCGTGCTGTGCCTGACACGTCGTCCGCAATGGCGGAGCATCATCGTGCTACCTCTTGATGATGCCGTCGTGGTCCTGCACGCACTTCAGTCGGCCGCGCAGGCGTATCCGCCAAGCGACCTGGTTGAATTGCGTTGGCGACTTGGGCAACTTCGGCGATCGACCGTCATGCGGACCGATGATGATCCGTTTGAAGCGATGGGTTTCACACCGGCCGAGGCGGCGCCACTTCGGCTGCGTGCGGCGCTGCTCCAGGAACTCACCGACTTGCTTGACACGCCGTACCGACCTCGATCGGAGAGGGCCGCTCGGCTCGGCATTGCACCAGCGCGTCTCTCCGATTTGCGACAAGGCAAACTCGATCGCTTCAGTCTGGACATGCTCGTCGTACTGCTGCACCGGGCCGGTGCCGACGTACACTTGAAGATTCAGCGCAACTACCAGCGGGTGTTGGAATAGGCCGCCGCAATGCGCCGATCGCGGCTGAGTAGCACCGCGCCCAGCATACGGGCATGGGCCACAATCAGACGATCGAACGGGTCGCGGGTCCAGGATTCCGCGAGAGCCGCCGAGACCACGTTGTCGAACGTGTCGGTCGCGATGCGGACGTTGAGCGCCTGCTGCAACGTGCGAACGGCGTCGCCGGCTGGTGCGTTGACGCGACCAACCTCATACAGGAACTGCAACTCCAGCGTGACGGCTGGCGAGAGGAGCAACTCTGCCCGAGCGATCAGCGCACGCGCTTCCTGGCCGATTTTTTCCGCTTGGCCACCGACGATCCAGACGACGGCATGGGTATCAAGGCAGACGGTGTGAGTTCGGACCATTCGTGGGACCAGTCGAGTTCAACGAGATCGTCCGGATCGCCAATGATGTAGTCCGGGCGCGACACCAAGCGATCGAGTCGCGAGCCGGTATCGACCGGCTGCAGGCGCAGCGTGCGCCCGTGGCGCTCGATCTCGACCGGCTCGCCCGTGGCAAGGATCTGATCGAGGATGGCGTAGATATTCTCGCGCAGCTTCGTAGCCGTGAGTTTCATCGTGGCAAGATATGCGTACGTACGTGCTCAGTCAAGCGTACGTACGTTCTCCATTCCTACTCCAATAACACCAGCGTCTGGCCGTCCGCATGGGCGAGTCGCAGCACGTCCTCGCGTCCGTCGCTGCGGGTCGTCACGTGTACCGACGTCACATCAGCAATCGCATGTGTGAGGTGTCTGCCCACCAGCGTGGACGCGCCGAACATCAGCGACACGATGCGGGCCGAACGGTCATAGGCAGCACCCACCAATGGCAACGCGTGTCCCATGATCTGCGCGCCCACATCACGCTGGTCGATTTCTACGGTGCACGAACGACCCGCGTTGCGATCGCCGAACGCTCGCAACTCGGCGTCGAGCACGGCCATATCGAACGGGTGGGTGTGGGTCGTGGTGGCCGAACGCGCGCGTGCTGCCGCGAGGGTGAGCGCGGAGCCGGGGACGCAGAGCACGGAGCAGGGCGCATGGCGCAGCAGCTCGGCGGCCACGCTGCCCAATATCATGCGCCGCAGGAATCCGTATCCATGCGTGGCCGAAACCACCAGGTCGGCCTCGCGCGCGCGAATGACCTTGATAAGTTCCTCCGACGGATCGCCTTCCACGAGCATATCCTCAAACGTGATGCCATCCTGCGACAGACTTTCATGCAACTGCGAGAACCCATGCAACGCCTGATTGCGATAGGCAATGGCGCGCTCCGGCAGCCCGGGATCGGTGGGTGAGAATGACGGCGCGACATGCACCAGATACACCTGCGCCTCTGGCGCCACGAAGGACAACGCAACCTGCGCCGCGTACAGACTGAACTCACTGAAGTCCGTGGCAATCACCACGCGACGCGGTGCGGCGGTCAGTGTCGCGTCCGCGGCCAGCACTGGCGTATCGCCGAGTTGCAGCAAACGCAGAACCGTCTCGCCGCCGAGCGCCCGCTGCATCGCCGCGTGACGTCCGCGCCCAACCACGATGACGCGCGCATTCAGGGTTTTTGCGAACTCCACGATCTCGCGCGCCGGCTCACCCGTCTTCACGTCCACCGGCCACAGGGGCGACGCGGACACAAGCCGCGACCGCTGTGCCGCCAGCATCGCTTCACGGCCAGCGCGTGTCGCGTGGTCGACCTCCAGTGGAACCGGCATCGTGTCAAACGCATACATCGGCATCGCGAACGGCATCATCGCGCTAACCACATGCACCGCCGACGTGGTGCGCTCGGCCAACACCTGTGCCATCAGGAACGCGGCGTCCGACTGGGCCGACGTGTCCGACGCAACGACAATCGGGCCGGTAAGGTGCGGCACCGGATGGTAGGCCGCAAAAACATTGGGTTGTGAACTGGTGGCAGTGGACATGGCAACGCTCCGGAAAGTCGTTCGGGGCAGGCGTTCCCTGCCGCTGGCCGTGATCTGCTCGTACGTTTCCTCACTCTGACCCCTCTGACCCGCAGGAGTTCGTGATGATCCGCCGTATCCTCATGGCCACTGTAGTATCCGTCGCGTTTGGTCGGCCCGCCAGCGGCCAGCCCGCGGTCTTCAAAAGCACCCTGTACGACTACCGAGTGGTGAAGGTGGTCGACAGTCTCGTCAATCCGTGGAGCATGGCATTCCTGCCAGGCGGCGACATGCTGGTGACCGAGCGCCCCGGTCGCTTGCGCATTGTTCGCGCAGGCAAACTCATCGCCACGCCAGTTTCGGGAGTGCCCGCAGTCGTGGCCCGTGGCCAGGGCGGACTGTTTGACGTCGTGCTGCATCCAAACTTCGCCAGCAACCGTCTGATCTACCTCAGCTTTGCCAAACCGCAGGCAGGCAGCGCCGCCACCACGACCGTTATTCGTGGCCGCTATGAGAACGATCAGTTGACTGGGGTCGAGGAAATTTTCGTCGCCGATACGAAGGGCGCGCCCGGACACTTCGGCGCCCGACTCGCCTTCGATCGCAGCGGCTTCCTGTTTGTCACCATTGGTGACCGTCAGGTGCCGCCCGAGGGCAATCTCGAGGCACATCCGGCGCAAGACATCTCATTTCACCACGGGACGATCAATCGGATTTTCGATGACGGGAAAGTCCCGCCGGACAATCCGTTTGTTGGACGGGCCGGCGCGAAGCCGGAGATCTGGAGTTACGGCCATCGCAATTCGCAGGGACTGGCCATCAATCAGGAAACTGGGGACATCTGGGAGACGGAGCACGGTCCGCAAGGCGGCGACGAACTCAACCTGATCACACGCGGTGCGAATTATGGTTGGCCGGTGATCGGCTACGGCGTGAACTACGGCCCGGGCGCTGCCATACACGCCAGCACGACGCGCGCGGGTATGGAGCAGCCCAAGCACGTTTGGGTGCCGTCGATTGCCACATCAGGACTCATGATTTACACCGGCTCGAAGTTTCCGGAGTGGAAAGGCAGCATTTTTGCCGGTGGCATGGCGGGCGAACAGTTGGTCCGGCTTACCTACGATGGGAAGACCATCGAACGCGCCGACGTACTTCTGCGCAAACAGGGTCGCGTGCGTGATGTGCGTCAGGGTCCCGATGGATTCATCTATGTGGCCATCGACGGCAGTCAGGGGAAGCCAACGCCAATCGTGCGACTGGAACCGGTCGCCCGACGTTGACGATGCCTCGTCGCGGCTTCGCGGGGCTCGCACTGCTTGTCGCCGTCACCGGGTTGGCGAGTGCGCAGTCGGGCGCGGTGACGGCGTTTACTGGCGCGATACTCATTGATGGCACAGATCGGGCGCCGGTGGCCAACGCCACGTTGTTGGTGCGTGACGGTCGTGTGCTTGCTGCGGGACCGGCGTCGCGCGTGGCGATTCCTGCGGGGGCGCGTCGCACGCGACTCGATGGCAAGGTGGTGATCCCGGGGCTCATCAACGCGCACGGACACGTGAACACGCCCGCCGATCTGGCAACCTACGCCGCCTACGGAATCACCACGGTGCATGCGTTGGGCGGTGAACCCGCGTCGGTGTTCGCCGCGCGTGCCGAACAGAATACGCCAACACTCAATCGCGCGCGCGTGTATCTGGCGGGTCCGGTGCTCACGCCCACCACGCCCGCCGAGGCGCGCGCGCAGGTGGCCGACGTGGCCGCGCAGCGCGTGGACATCGTCAAGATTCGAGTCGACGACAATCTTGGGACAGCGGTGAAAATGTCGCCCGAGGTGTACCGCGCCGTCATTACCGAAGCGCACCAGCGCGGACTGCGCGTGGCGGTGCATTTCTACTATCTGGCTGACGCGAAGGATCTGCTTGATGCCGGCGCCGACTTCATGGCGCACAGTGTGCGCGATGTTCCCGTGGACGCGGCATTTGTCGGGGCGCTCAAGACCAAAGGCGTATGCTATTCGCCAACGCTGATGCGCGAAGTCTCGACGTTCGTGTACGAGTCAACGCCGGCATTCTTTGCCGATTCGCTGTTCCTCACGCACGCCAACCGGCAGTGGGTGACGATGTTGCAGGAACCGGCACGTCAGGCGACCATGCGCACCAGCGCCAGTGCCCAACGGTACAAGGCACAGCTGCCGGTGGCCAATCGCAACCTGAAGGCGTTGTCGGATGCCGGTGTCCCAATTGCGATGGGCACCGATACCGGCCCCACCGGACGCTTCCAGGGCTACTTCGAGCTGATGGAACTGGAGATGATGGTGGACGCCGGACTCACGCCGCGTCAGGCGATCACCTCGGCCACCCGTGACGCGGCGCGCTGCATGCACATCGATCGCGACCTCGGCACACTCGAGACAGGCAAGTGGGCCGACTTTGTGGTGCTGGATGCGTCGCCGCTCGAGCGCATCAGCAACGTGCGTCGCATCCAGTCGGTCTGGATCGCCGGGAATCAGGTCGCGCGATAGCGCCTACTTCGGGAATCCTGACGACGACACCGCAGGCATCAACCGAAGGGCGTTCTGGTAGTACACTTTCTTGAGCACCGCATCGGGCAAGTCGATGCCGTACAGCTTCCAGAATGCGTGATAGTCGCGGTAGTAGTCGAAGTAGTCGTCACGCGTTTCAAACACGCGCCAATAGTACGGATACTCTTCGGGCTGGAACGAATCCTTGCCAAACACAATGCGGTCCTGATACTTCATGAAGAAATCGTGTGCGGCGCGCGGCTGACGGCCAATGTCGTACAACACGGCACCAACTTCACTGTACACGTTTGGCATCTCGCTCAGGAGCTTGCCAAACAGTCCGAGGTCATTGGCCTGCCATCCCAGGTGCGCGGTCACGAACGTGGTTTTCGGATTGTTGCGGAACAGATTGTTGCGCTCGGTCACCAGCGTCTCGAAGCTCGGAAATCGGTCTTGCGGATAGCGACGCTCGGGGAACAGCGAAATTTCGAGCCACCGTTCGTTGGTGAGGTCGGCCGGCTTGAAGAACTCCGCCGGATCGCCGGTGTGAATGAACACCGGCAGCTTGAGGCGCGCGCACGCCGCCCAGATTGGCGTGAGCTCCGGATCATCGAGCTTGAGTCGCGTGCCGTCGGGCTTGCGCGTGCTGAGACCAAAGCCCTTGCCGACTTCGCCCACGCCAACTGCACCGGCAGCAACATCGGCTTCGAGTTGCGCAATGGCCTTTTCAGCCCACCCGGGACCGACGTTCTGAAAGCTGATGCCCGTGAGCACGCGCACGCGGTCCTTCATTTTCGGCGACGCGCGCAGCGTGTCCATTGCACGCTTCAGTCGGTCGCCCGACATGTTGTCGGCCGCAATCATCATGCGCACATTGAGACTGTCCAGTGACGCGCCCAGTCGCGCCAGACTTTCCGTGGTCGCGAGCAGTCCGCCCGGATGGCCATGGAAATCGATGACCGGGAACTTGGCGGTTCTCACCATCGTCACCGGCGCGACGAGTGTCGACTTGGGCCGATAGTCGAGAATACTGGGCGCTGGGGTTTCCGGTCCGAGACACGTGCGCGGCCGGACTTCCGTGGTTCCCGCTGGGCAGCTCTCGCCGTCCTTGATGGCGGTACCGCCGCGGAAGCCGCCGCCGCCGCGGCCGGCGGGCGGTTGTTGAGCAGCAAGTGAGGTGGCGAGACTGAGGCCGGTGAACACACCGGTGAGCAGGAACGAGCGGCGCATCGAGGCTCCAGGGCGGCTACGGGAGAAAAGTGGATCTGTGAAATAGGGGCACTGGCGCGAGCGATGTCGAGGCTTGACGTGCTCAAGGATCGCAAACGCATCGTTGCCCGCATTCAGACACTCGCTGACAAGCCGCGACTCGTTGGATGTGAGAAACTGAGTGGCGAAGACAAATATCGGTTGCGTCAGGGCGACTTTCGAATCCTTTGTGAAATCATTGACGGTGGACTCGTGATCACAGTGGTCAAGGTCGGGAACCGCCGTGACGTCTATCGCTGAATGAGCGTTCTTCGTCTTTTGCCGAAATCGGGAAATTACGACAACGTTTGCGTTGCCCCACCCGTTTATCGTATTCAGATAGCGGCGCGAGAGTTGCCCTCCCGATTTGCCCCTCCTTGATACTGGTTTCGTGAATCACCTGGAACGTCGTCTGGCGCACACCGTACGGTTGGCCCTCCTGCTGGTGAGTCTACCGGTCGTGGGCATCCCTGTTACGAACGCGAATGCGCAGGCCACGGATGTTAGCAAACCCGCGAACGTCGGCAAACCCGCGAATGTCGGCAAACCCGCGAATGTCGGCAAACCCGGGGATGGCGCCACGGCGCGCGCTGTCAGCGCAAGCGCCCTACACGCCGCCGCGCCGACGGTCACTGCGGCGTCGGCAGCGCGTGCAATCACCATGGACGGACGACTCGGCGAGGCGGAATGGGCGAACGCCACGCCGGCAACGCATTTCACGGCGACCGAGCCGATCGATGGCGCCAATCCCTCGGAGGACACGGAGGTTCGCATCCTCTATGATGACGATGCGATCTATGTCGGCGCCCGTTTGTTTGATCGGAGTGGAAAGATCTCCTCGCGATTAGGGCGACGCGACGCGGACCTCTCTGATTCCGATTGGTTCATTGTGGCACTGGACAGCTATCACGATCACACCGGAGGGTATCGCTTCAAAGTGAATCCGGTCGGGGTGTTTGGCGATGAGGCCAATGGTGATCGGTCGTGGAATCCGGTCTGGACCGTGGCAACGTCGGTAGACAGCGCCGGGTGGACAGTGGAAATGCGGATTCCCTTCAGTCAGCTCCGATTCAGCCCAGCCAGCGAGCAATTGTGGGGCATTCAGTTCTATCGCGAAATTCGCGCGAAGGCAGAGAAGCTGGTGTTCTCGTACTCGTCTCGGGGTGAACGGGGTGGGTCGTCGCGATTTGGGCATCTGCTGGGTGTGCGTGACGTGAAGCGCGGGAAGACGCTGGAAGTACTGCCCTACGTCGCGGCCCGGGTTGAGCTCAAGGACATCCCACTGGCGGCCAGTACGTCGTTCGCCAATCCCTATCGCAGCGGGCGTGATCGGTTTCGGCAGCTTGGCGCTGATATCAAGTATCGATTGACCTCGAACTTCACGCTCGATGCGACGGTTGATCCGGATTTCGGCCAGATCGAAGCCGACGAGCAACAGGTCAATCTCAGCGCCAACGAACAGTATTTCCGCGAGCAACGACCGTTCTTCGTGGAGGGCGGGAACACGTTTCGCTTTGGTGTGGGTGTGGGAGGTGGAGGCGGGTTTGGCGGTGGCGGTGGTGGTGGTGGTGGTGGCGGTGGCGGTGGTGGAGGCGGAGGCGGAGGCGGCGGTGGTGGCGGGTTTAGTCCTCCGACTCAGATTTTTTACTCGCGCCGAGTTGGCCGCTCACCGCAGGGCTCGGTGCCAAGCGCCAGCCGCTACGTGGACATGCCCACACAGAGCGCCATCGTCGGTGCCGCGAAGATCACGGGTCGGACTGCCAGCGGTTGGCAAGTCGGAATCTCGGAAGCGGTGACGGCGCGTGAATCGGCGCCGTGGGTGGACAGTGCGGCCCAGCGCTTCTCCAGCGAAGTCGAGCCACGCAGCAACTATTTTGTGACACGGGTCAAGAAGGACTTCCGTGAAGGCCTGTCCACCATCGGCGGTATTGTGACAACCGTGCATCGCGACCTTGCCGATTCCGCCATGGCCGGTCGGTTGCGTTCTTCGGCATACGTTTCAGGACTGGACTTCGGCCATCTGTTCGCCAATCAAACGTGGGAAGTCAGCGGAACGGCCGTGGGGTCATATATCACCGGTTCCACTCCCGTGATGATCGCGGCGCAACGATCCTCGGTACGGTTTTACCAACGACCCGATGCCAGTTATCTGGACGTGGATTCGTCGGCGCAAAGTCTCG
>JANOKE010000649.1:0-1792 GCA_031419135.1 Gemmatimonadaceae bacterium | reverse complement strand
CCACCGCGACGGCTTCTCCTTCACATGGGTGAGCAGGAACGACGCGAGCATCGGCACATACGTGAGCGCAAGGAGCAAGGACCCGAGGACGGCCACGCACACGGTGAACGCCATGGGCGCGAACATGCGCCCTTCGAGACCCTGCAACGAGAAAATTGGCATATAGACCGCAATGATGATGCAGACGCCGAATACGATGGGGCGCCCCACTTCGAATGCGGCGCGCCGAAGAATCTCCCGACGCTGATCGGTGGTGGTGGCTCCCGCGTGACCGAGCCGCCGAACAAAATTCTCGACCATGACCACCGACGCATCGACGATGAGCCCGAAGTCGAGTGCGCCCAGACTCATGAGGTTCGCGGAATACCCGAACCGTTTCATGAGCAGGAAGGCGAACAACAACGAGAGCGGAATGACCGACGCGACAATGAGCGAGGCACGCAGATTGCGCAGAAAGAGAAATAAGATGAGCGTGACGAGCAGACCACCCTCGAACAGGTTGCGGAACACGGTGTTCGTGGTGCGGTCGACGACTTCGCCCTGGTTGTAGAACGCATTGATCGTGACACCCATGGGCAGGAGCGGACGAATCTGCTCAAGCCGGGCTTGTACGCGCGTGACCACATCCTTGCCGTTGGCCCCTTTCAGCATGACAATCATGCCGGAGAGCGTCTCTCCCTGTCCATCGCGCGAGACGGCGCCTTCGCGCGGCATGGCGCCGATGGTGACGTGCGCGACGTCGCGCACGTACACGGGCGTGCCCGCACCACGTGTGGCCACGACCACGCTGCCGATGTCGGTCGTGTCGCCCAACCGTCCGAGGCCGCGCACGGTGAAACGCTCCCCTCGGTTTTCGATATAGCCCGCGCCGAAGTTGCCGTTGTTGTCCGCGAGCGCCGTTTCCAACGCGGCAAGCGTGAGCCCGTAGCCCGCGAGTCGGCTGGGATCGGCCAGCACGTGAAACTGTTGCACCAGGCCGCCCCACGAGTTCACGTCGGCGACACCCGGCAGCGTGCGCAACAGCGGCTTGATCGTGTACTCGTGCAGTGTCTTGAGCTCCATGAGCGACAGCGTCTTCGACTCGACGAGATACTGAAAGACCTCACCCATCGGCGTGGCCGCGGGACCCAGGGTTGGCTGGACCCCTGACGGAAGGCTGGTCGCGGCGTCCTGCATGCGTTGCTGCACTTGCGCGCGCGCGAAGTACAGATCCACGTCGTCTTCATACGACACGGTGATCACGGAAAGGCCGGCTTTCGAGATGGAGCGCACACCAAGCGTGCGCGGCAGTCCCATCATCGCGGTCTCCATCGGATAGCTCACGAGGTTCTCCACCTCATTTGGCGAGAAGCCGGGTGCGACCGTGATGACTTGCACCTGGTTTGGTGTCAGGTCGGGGAACGCATCGTAGTTGATACGCGAGAGCGCCCACGTTCCTGAGACAATGAGCAGAAGCGTGGTCGCGATCACGGCCACGCGAAAGCGCAGCGCCAGCGCCATGAGACCCTCGATCATGGCGCTATCCCTCCGCCATCTTGGACCGGGCGAACTCGGACTTGATGGCAAACGCACCGGCCACAACCACCAGGTCCCCGGCACCAAGTCCGCGCAGGATCTGCGTGCGCCCGCCGGACGTCACGCCCACCTCCACGTCGCGGCGTTCGAAGCGCGCGCCGCCCGTACCGTCTGGTCGCGCGACGAACACGACCGCCCGGTTGTCCAACAGCTGTACCGCGCTGTCTGGCACGATGACGGCTTGTCGTCGGTCACCACCTTCGACCCACGTTGTGGC
>JANOKE010000648.1:0-2549 GCA_031419135.1 Gemmatimonadaceae bacterium | reverse complement strand
TGGACGTCGAGTCGGATGCGTTGCCCGAGCCGGAGCCGATTCCGGTGGCTATCGAGCCGACCTTCGAAGCGCTGCTGCCGAGTGCGTTTGCGGAGCCGGTGCCGTTTACGATGGGAGAAATCGAGTAGGGTTGGTGGCGGTGTTTTAAGACGGGAGACGGAAGACGGGAGACGGGAGACGTCCAGCTTGCTGGGTGTCTCCCGTTGCCTTTCGCGGGGCATGCGCCCCTGTACATTCAGAATTTCTTGGATTCAGCGGCGTGTGCTGCGATTGTTTGCTGTTCTGATGTGTCGTCGATCGTGACGTTCACGACGACGGCGATCGATATCAGAACGCAGTTCCCAATGAGATAGGAATCGGACCGAGCCGAAGGCCCCCCCCCAACCATGCAAAGGTGGGCGCGATTTCGAAACTCAGTCGCGCTCGTCCCACTTGCCTTGCAACGCCGAACCCGCCACGGAGGCCAGGTACAACGCCGGGACAGCAGTCGTCCGACGCGGAATAAAGAAACACGTTAAGGACGGGCGAGATGAGCCCATACGGTTGCGTCCCCGGATTCCTCCCGCGCACGAGGATGTTCGCCACAAGCGCGAACGAGCGGCTCAAGGTGCCTTCGCTGTGTCGAGGAACCTGAGAATACTCGGCGTCCAACCTGACCTCTGCTTTTCCGGCCGAACGGCTCTCGACGCCGAGTCGGAGCAAGGGTCCTGGAAAGTAGCCGGGCTTGAATCCGGTTGGTACTACACCCCCAACGCCCACCTCGATAAGGGGACGCTGAGCTCGTGCATGAGCGTGAGCAACTGTGAGAAGCAGGACGATCGCAGTGAGCCGCGGAGCGTACTTGATCATCTGAGATGCGGAAAACAGCATGGTATGGCCCGCGCTCAAATACAATTCGGATTCTCGGGTGGACAGCTCAACGTAATCATCCTGATGCGGAAGTAGTTGACAATCGGTGCGCTCTGTGGTGTGAAATTGTCGCAAACTCTGGCTTCAATCATGATGGTCCTGTCCGGATAGAGGGGATCGGGACCGACAGTGACCGATCCGCAGCCTGGAAGGTATGGATGAGGATTCTGATGGAGGACGATGGCACTTGGCCACACGCCTCCACTGAACTGGTAGCAGTAGCTGTGAGTTATCGTGCTCGGCGGATCGCTTGTGTGGAAAGTGTAAGTGACCGGTACGAATTGACCGGGCGGTACGCAGAGCCCTCCCACCGCCGCTTCTGCGTTGATCATCTTCTGCACGCCAAAAGTGTCAGGGCCACAATACTCCCGAGCCGTTGAACGAAGGCGCGCATACAGCTGCGCATTGGTCATGGTCGGGTATTTTTGCAAGACCAACGCGGCCACGCCACCGATTTGAGCCGTAGCGACGGAAGATTGGTCCAGTTGAATCAACGAACCGCCTTGTCCGCTAACGACAGTAGGAGCAAAGGCGATGCCGTCGACTTCGGGGCCGTCGTGCACCGCAGGATGTGGCGACATCGGCGAGAGCCTCGCTGTGGCGGCAAACACCTCTGGCTTGTTTGCGGGGAAGAGAACACCCAACCACTGAGCCGTTCCGCCCGAGCCGGCAGGAGAGAAGAATGCGAAACCGCGCTGATAGTACCCCAGGTCGACAAGATCGCTCAAATCCTCGTAGGGCCCAGTCATGCCCCAGCCGAAGATGATGACCTTCGCTCCGGATGGCATTCCGCCGGCCAAGTATAGTCTGTGCACCGCATCGTAGGCGGCCGCGCCGGACGGTCCAACTGTTCCACCGAGATCGCTGGTGATAACCTGGGCTGCATAGGCGACACCGACAGAGCCTGTCCCGTTCGCAGGGCCAGCCGTCACGAGCGTCATTCGATTGCCGTGTGTGCAATCGGTGCCGTCATTCGGCGAAATCGCGAAGGCGCGGCTACCCATCGCCGAGATTTCAGGCCATGCGCCGGATTGGTCGATGCCCGTGTCGACGAAGCCGATCGTCTGTAGTCCCCCACTCAGCCCGTAACTCCAGGCGCGATCGATATGCGCAAATCTGTATGATTCGGAGATAACGTCTCCACCCAAGACGGTATAAAGGGCGGCACTCCACGGGTTTCCCTCACAGCCAAGCATTACGCCTATGTCCCTGCCAGGAACCAAGGCAGGAACTACGTAGTCTACGTTGGGATGGCGACGTAGCTCGATGATTGCGACGCTATCGCGGACGCGCACTGTAAAGACCGGTAAGAGATCATCGACGCTGAGTTCCTCAACACCAGTGATGGTGTTCGCGATACCCTCAACGATCTCTGCTTTTCGGCGCGTGCTTACAAGTTGCTCGCCCTTCCATACGCCCCTCGAGGCTCCAGTCTCCTTAATGCCGATGCGCACCGCGCCGCCAAGGAGTTTCGAGTCGAGTGCCAACGCACCGGCACTTCGAAGGCCCCACACCGATGGTTGGCGCTCGGGCACCACTTCGCCACGAGACGTGCGCGTTTCCAGTCTTGCTGCTGTCCTCAATGGTTCAGTCACACCAACTGGAACAATGCTGGAATCACATGCGCTGACGACTGCGGA
>JANOKE010000647.1:0-1827 GCA_031419135.1 Gemmatimonadaceae bacterium | reverse complement strand
CCGCCGGCGCCAGCCACGGCACGCGCGGTGCATGACGAGGCCTCCTTGCTCACGGCAGAAAACCTGCCCGCCGGTGTTTCGGCCGTATTCGTTTCAAATCCCACGACCGGTACGTTGTCAACGCTGACACTCACAGCGAGTGCGGTGGCCGCCCAAGGGACGGTGACGATCACTATCCGCGGCACTGGCGCCGGAATACCCGACGCCACGACCACGCTCCAACTCACGATTCCGTAAGCTTTGCTACTCGTCCTGTAACACCCCCTGGTGCGCGTGTCTGCAGGAAACACACGCGCACCGAATGTGGGGATCGGCAACGCGCTGCCCCTAAAACGCCCTCGCATCGACCGATCAGCTCAGCGCCACCTTCGCAGCACTGCCGACCCTACGAGGCGCTCCATACTGCTCGACTGTCCAAGGTGAGTTCGGGCCGGGATTGGTATTGCTCGGACGGCAGGCGCAATGGCGCCCACGCCGACTTGTGGCCTCGCCATTTCAAAGCCATGGAGCTGTCGTTTGCGCCGCTCGACCCGTACGTGCGCCACCCGCACGCGTAATTCACGTTGTTGACGAGAGGGACCTTCAGGGCGCAGGTTATGGGCATGCGTCCAACGTCACCCGCCATTCGATTCGCACTGGCACTCGTTTGTGCCAGTCCACTTGCCGCGCTTCCTGCACAGTCACCCGCAGGAGTGGTGCCCGGCATCGAAGTCCTCCTCACCGACTCGCTTCACCTCATCAAGGGCAAGCGGGTCGGTCTGCTCACCAATCACTCGGGTCGCGACCGAAAAGGCACGAGCACGATCGATCTGCTGTTCAAGGCGCCCGGCGTGAAGCTTACGGCGCTGTACGGCCCGGAACACGGGATCCGTGGCGTCGCCAGGGCCGGCGAGAAGATCAGCTCGAGCGTGGACTCTGCGACAGGTGTGAGAGTGCATTCGTTGTACGGCGATGTGGAGTCGCCAACGCCGGACATGCTGAAGGACATCGACGTGTTGCTGTACGACATCCAGGATGTTGGTGCACGTGTGTACACGTTTCAATGGACGTTGGCGCTGGTCGCTGCCTCGGCGAAGAAGCCGATCATCGTGCTCGACCGGCCCGATCCGATCCGCGCCGATAAGGTTGAAGGCAACATCCTCGATCCCCGTTTCGCGTCACTGGTGGGGCAGCATCCGGTATCGCTGCGCTACGGCCTGACTCCGGGCGAGCTGATGCGCTTTCTGGTGGGCACGAAGCTGTTGGATGCGCAGGTGACGGTCATTCCGATGAAGAACTATCGGCGCGCCATGTGGTTTGACGAGACGAAGATCCCGCGCGTGAATCCGTCACCGAACCTGCGCACGCTCGAGGCCGAGTTGTTGTATCCGGGCACGGTATTTTTCGAAGGCACGAACGCCACGGAAGGCCGAGGCACGGATGCGCCATTCACGCTCATCGGGGCGGCGTATCTCACCGATCATGTGGCGATCGCCGCCGAACTGAACGCGCTCAAGTTGCCAGGCGTGCGATTCGATACGGCTACGCGCACTATCGAGCCCGGCTACAAATTTGCCGGACAGAAAATTCCGATGATCCGCGTTCGGGTCACTGATCGCAACGTGGTGCGACCCGTGGAACTGGGCATCCGCATGCTGCGCGCGTTCTATGCGCATCATCCGACAGAGTTCAAGTGGCGTGAGCCGTCTGTGAACGCGGCGGGGCGGGTGCGATCGATCGATCGCTTGGCCGGCACGGACCAGCTGACGAAGGCGGTGGAGCAGAACACGATCGACGCCTTGATCAAGCAGTGGGACGCGGATGCCGCGCGGTTTGCGACGACGGTGA
>JANOKE010000646.1:0-2085 GCA_031419135.1 Gemmatimonadaceae bacterium | reverse complement strand
CGTCGATAAGTTGCGCAGAGAGTCCATTCGGCTGTCACAGATTCAGGACATTGCGGGAGCCCGAGTAGTAGTTGAAGATCTGCAAGTACAGGATCAGGTCATCGCTGACTTTGTCCGGCTCTTTCCCATGGCCTCGATCGTCGATCGACGCGCCGCACCAAGCCACGCGTACCGAGCCGTCCATCTTGTTGTTCAAGTGAGTGGTCGGACAATCGAAGTCCAGTTGAGATCGCGACTTCAGCATGTATGGGCCGAGGTCTCTGAGGGATTGTCAGTCGTGTTCGGTGTCAATCTGAAGTATGGCGGTGGACCGCCTAACGTACGGAAGCTCCTCGAACGTGCTTCTGGTCAGATCGCAATTTCGGAGGGCATGAATGCTGAGCTCGCTTTGTTTGGTGAGCAGAGTCGAGCCGTGCTCATGAGACTCGAGGCGATTACCGCGGACGCGCGTGTACTTGAGGAACAGCTGGTTTCGAGTCTTCGCTTGATCGCAAACCTGAAACCATCACACCACTGGAGTGCCGATGATATTTCTTCTTGAGTACGACCGTCGTCAGGGAAAGCTCGTGACAATCACGTCATTCCCGGAGCGCGCTCGCGACGAGGCAAGCGCGGCGCGCCTTGAATTGGAATTGCGCCTACATGCACAAGGCACCCAGCACGAGGTTGTCATTCTTGAAGCCCACGACCAGGCTGCACTGCGCCTTACACACCTTAGGTATTTCGAATCCGTCCGGGGAATAGCGCTTTCGAAACCGGCTGGCTGACAGCCGAATCCGATTGCGACTCCTCACCTGGCTGTTCTTCGCGACCCTGTCGCTGATCCTGATGCTCCAACTGCGCGGTTTCGACGAAACCTTGCGCACCGCCGATACTCCCGGCGGCATCGTTGGATACGAACTCGCCTGGTCAGCCGCACGATCCAGCACATACCTCGACCATTGGCGCTCAGCCGATGCGTTGGAAACGGCCAAGGTCAGCCTGGGTGTCGACTTTGCGTTCCTGCTGGCCTATCCGCTGATGTTCGCTACCGGTGTGGCATTGCTCGTGCGCCTGCCGCCCGGTGGCGCGTTCGATCGGGTCGGCGCGTTTCTCCGCCGCGCAGTACTGCTGTGCATTCCGCTCGACGCGACCGAAAACCTGGCGCTCTGGCGCATGATTGACCATGGCGCGACCGATCCCCTCGCCCATCTGGCGGCCATCTGTGCGTCCATCAAGTTCCTGCTCGTAATCGCCACAGCGCTCTGGTGCCTTGCCGCTCTTGTTGGCAAGTTCCTGCCACGTCGTCCCGCGCACGCGAGCTGATCGCGCCTGCCCATCAGTCCTTTCACGCACGATCATTCACATGGCCACTGGACCCAGCATCGGCGGGATCGCGCTTCGCGCACTGTCGGCCCTCGTACTTGTGTTCGCGACATACAACCCCGAAGGCAAGTCGTTCTATCATTGGGCCATCGCCCCGCTCATCAGCAACACGCCCAGTTCCGGTCCCGCTTCGGTCAAGTTCCTTGCCGGCATCGCCCTCATTGCCGGCTGGGTAGTGTTTCTCACCGCCACGCGCAGATCCATTGGCGTCGGTGGAGCCGCATTGGTGCTTGCGATCTCGGGCGGTCTCGTCTGGCTGCTTCTGGATTTCGGCATTGTGAGCGCGAATTCGGCGCGTGGTATCACCTACGTGGTGCTGATCTGCACGGCGCTCCTGTTGGCCGTCGGTATGAGCTGGTCGCATCTGTCGCGGAAACTCAGCGGACAGGTGGACATGGATCAGACGGACTAGCAATTCCCTCGTCGCACGGCGCGACGTAACCTTCGGCAGTGGCACAGCCTACCCGCCTTCGCGTCCGTCCTCTGCTTTCCACGCCTGCGCAGCGTCGAGCGTTGCGCGACCGCGTGCGCGCCGAGTGCGACAATCAGCCTGGCGTGTACCGCATGTTGGGCCCAACGGGGGCCGTATTGTACGTCGGACAGTCGCGCAAACTGCGTACGCGTCTGCTCTCGTACTTTCGGGCCACACGCCGACGTGATAAAGCGACGCGTATCCTGCGCCACGCATTCGCGATCGAGTGGGAGTACACCAACAGCGAA
>JANOKE010000645.1:0-1693 GCA_031419135.1 Gemmatimonadaceae bacterium | reverse complement strand
AGTGTCGTTGAGCTTCTCGCGAGACACGCCTTTGAACTCGACAGTGAGCGATTCACCAGCAGCGACCCAGGCGCGAAGCTCGTCAACAGTGACAATCATGCAGACGCTTCTCCCGCAGCATTGGCGCTCGCACTCAACAGCGCGTCGACCGCTGCCCCGATTGTCGCGGTGAAGTCCGATTCCATGGCGTACACGTCCATAAACTCCGCGACCGCCCATCGTCCAAAGGTGCGGTCGTTGTTCACCGCTGGCACCCAGTACTGGCGCATGGTGTTCGCCTTCTCCTTCGCATCCTCACCACGACGGCCCTTGATCTCCACCACGAGATGCAGCGGATTATCCGCGCCATGGCCGTCGTCCAGCAGCACAATGAAGTCGGGGCGGTACCGCCGCGCATCACTGCCACTGCGATACGGCACCTCAAAGCCCAGGTTCTGGTTCTTCACATAAGCCAGCACGCGCGGATGCTTCTCAACGACGCGGCAGAACTCGGCTTCCCAGTTGCTGTCGCAAATCACCCAGTTGAGATGACACCTGCTGGCGGCCGTCTGCCAGCGAAGCGTCTTGCTGGTGGAGAAGTTCACGTGCCGTGTGGAACCGACCGGGTTGTACGGGTCGAACATCGGCAACACCGTCTTGTCGGTGCCCATCCTGTTCACGATGCCGGCAGTGATGCGGTTGCAGGCTTCGTCGGCCAACTGCATGTACATCAACTGAGCAGGGTACGTGCCGCCAGTGCACACGAGATGATTGTCAAGCCACTGCCGAGTGATGGCCTTGAGTTGGCCGAACAGGTGCAGCTTGGGCGCGCCGTTGACGTCACGCCAATGGCTGTAGAGCAGTCGGTGGGTGAGGTGAAACAGCAGGCTGGATTGACGCAGCTCGCGTGAATGAATCAGCGTGAGATCAACACCTTCGCCGATGATGCCTTCGTTGCGCGTGTCGGTCGGCCCAATGAGCTCAGGTGTGAGCTGCAGCGTGTGGTCGGCATTGAATTCGGCCACCAACCGGTCGTCCGGCAGTTTGACGAGATACCCTTCCAGCCGCGGGAAGCGAATCTCCTGCGCGTCGCGTTCCGGCGAGATGGCTTTCACCTGCACCACCGGCTTGACACGCTGCGGCGGCGCGATGACGGGTTTGGCGGTGAAGTCGAATGGAATGCCGAGTACGTCGGCATACTCCACGTCGAAGAGACCTTCTTCGTTCAGTTCGTATGACTGGCGTCGCAGTGCGCGACCGATCACCTGTTCGCACAGCAACTGCGTGCCGAATGCGCGGACGCCGAGTACGTGCGTGACCGTGTTCGCGTCCCACCCCTCGGTGAGCATGGACACCGAGACTACGCAGCGGATGGAGCCACCACGTTTGTCCGGTTTGCCGACCGTGTTCATGACCTCGCGCAGCAGGTCCTGATCGGTGATATCGTCCGCACTGATCTGATCGCCGGTGCGTGTTACAATGTCTCGCCGGAATTGCTCGAGCTCTGGCGCGGCCATCTTGCGAAAGTTGTCGTCGAGCGCATCACCAGATTCCAACTGCTCGCTGTCGATGAGTAGCGTGCGAGCACGGGGATACGGATTCCCGTGTTCATCGAAGTTGCTGAACAACGGAAGGCGTCCCTGAATCGGCCGTGTCGATTCATCGGGCATCGTGCGGTGAAAGCCCGAGATGTAGTCGTAGACCAGCTTGGATG
>JANOKE010000644.1:0-9341 GCA_031419135.1 Gemmatimonadaceae bacterium | reverse complement strand
AACTGTCGATGCATTTCGTCCTGCACCTGCGCATGCGTGGGCGATTTCACCCCGAGCACCGCCAGCGCAACCACCGACAAATCGCGCAGTTGCCGCTGCGTTTCCTCGTCCAACCCCGCCAGCGCCAAGGGCGTCGGCGTGTGGATACGCGGTGCTTTCTCGCGCCGACGGGGAGGCGCCTCAAACAGCGCACGCACTGGCGCGAACACCACCACAAACGACCCCGGCGTGTGTTCCTCGAAGCGGGCGATCACATTGCGACGACGCAGTGACGGCAGCAATCGCGCGATCGCCTCACGCACCGGCGAGAATCCATCCACGCTCTGGTTGCCTCGGCCCGTGATCACCAACGCGTCAGTCGCCCCCTGCACCTGCAACGTGCGCAGCCACGCTTCGGTCTGAGTCGCTGCCTGCGAGGCGGTTGGCTGTTGCGCCCGCAGGTTGAGCGTGCGCGACGGCCCGAAGCGAACTTCGTCGAACGCCCGCTGCAGGGGCGCTGGCACGGGTCCGTCGCGACTCACCGGCGCCGTCCTCCAGGTGCCAACATCTTGCCCACCAGCGCTTCCGTCAACACCCGTCCATCGAGTGCCTCGATTGGATCGACGTCGGTAGCCGCGCCCAGCGTTGGTGCAATATCCACCGAGCGAACCGGCGCATCGTATCGTCCCGCTTTGAACATGGGTCCCATGAACAGAATGGGAATGCGCGCGTCGTAGTCGTGCGGCGTGCCGTGGGTCGCGTAGCGCGTGGTAAACCAGTAGTAGTACGGCTGAAGCGTTACCGTGAGCACCGCCTTGAGATCCGGGGGCACCGAGTGCAACCATCGCCGCGCGAGCTTGTCGCCACGGGCAGCGTTCGCGGCCAGCATGCTCACACGATCGACCCGCAGCATTCCCGGTAGCTTGAGCAGCGCCAGCCGTATCGCGGTTACCACCGAGTCACTGTCAATCCCCCGCGCCGACAATCGTGCGCGGTCGAGTGACACGATGCCCGACTGCAGCAAGAGCGCGTCTCCCTCCACGCCGCGCGCCGCCAGCGCACTGCGCGCCGCATCTATCACGGGGCGTGGATCGACCCGTCCGCGGTCGGGGTCGGTGCCGCCAAAATACAATTCGGGGAATGGCGCAACGCCGTGATCGGCGCCCAGCGCGAACACAATGCGCGTCGAATCGCGCAGCGTGAACAGCGAATCGATGAGCCGGCCCAGCGCCCGATCCACGCGCAACACCTGGTCGTGCAGCTCGCGCGACGCCGGTCCGTACCGATGACCCACGGCATCGGTGGTGGAAAGCGACACCGCCAGCACATCGAGCGTGGGGCCCTTGCCAAGCTCCATTGCCGTCACGCCCGCCAGGGCAAAGTTCACCGTGACATCGTCCATCCACGGAAACTCGACAAAGTCGTTGGTTCCTGTGCGCTGATCGGCGGCGAGTTTGTGTGGAAAGGCGAAGTCCTTTCCCAGATTTTCCACCGGCACCGAATCCTTCTCCGGATACTTCGACGCGTCCAGCAGCGTCTTCCACTCGGTGCCCAGATACTTCGCCGTGAAGTTCGTGGCGTTGAAACGCTGCGCCCAGGTGGGGATCGTATCGCCGTAGTAGCGACTGGTGGTGAAGCGACCGTCCAGCGAATACCAGAACACATGCTGCCTGGCGCGGCCCAGCGGCAGAATCGCCCCCCGATCCTTCCTCGACACCGACAACGCTCGACTGAACTGATCACGCGACCGCACCCAATCGAAGTACGACGAGCCACGAAAACGATACGGCGACGCACCGGCCCCGTGTCCGAACAACAGCGGCATCTGCGGGTCGGCCACCCCGATCTCGTTGAGCACCACACCGGTGTGCGACGGGAATCGACCCGACCAGAGCGTCGCGTGTCCCGGCGCGGTCTCCGTGGTCGCGTGGTCGTGCGTGGCGTTGGTGAAGAACGCGCCCTGCTTGCGCAGCCGTCCCAGTCCGCCTGTGAGCTGCGATGCGAACCGATCGAGGTAGTCCGGGCGCAGCTGATCGACCGTGATCTGGACAACAAGCGTGGGTGGCAATCGCGTTGGCGACGCTTGCGCAGCGAGCGATACCGGCAGCGATAACAACACCGCGCATGCCGTGACGGCACTCACCGCTGCAGAGGCGTAGCCAAGGGTCGGGCGGAGCGGGATTCGCAGTCGCATGCGAGGGAAGCTAACGCGCACGTCGTACGCGTGGGCACCACACACGCGGCACGACCGGCGGCACCCATCCGGCCTCGAGCACGTCGCCGGATCGACGCGCCAGGACAGGTGCCAAACCGCCGGTGTGCACAACACGCGGGGCCGGTGACGTTCACGACCGACGCACGCGAAGTCACCGCGTGACGAACCCGCACCGTTCACGGAGGCACGTGAAGGCAGCGACAATATTGCGCATTTCGCGCCAGCGCACTAGTGCAGGTTTTTTGGCGAGTCGGTTTCGGTACGCGCGGGTCGACGCGCCGCAACCAGTTCCGCAACGGTGTGCTCCATCGCCGACGTCGATGCACGCAGCCCATCGACAACACCATCGATGTCGTGGTCGGGCCGATTCTGACTCAGCTTCCACTTGCCTTCGAGCGTTCGAATCTCGATCTCGATTCCAATAATCGCGCCCGTCAACTGCTTCACATATTCCGCCGGCGCATCCGACACGGCCCACGGTTGCGCGCGCCCCGCCTCGTGCGTGTCGGTGAGCCGCTGGAGGTGCGCCATGAGGAAATCGCGATCGTCAATGAATCGCAGCGCGCCCATCACGTGCACCGCCACGTAGTTCCAGGTGGGCACCACCTTTCCATCAACCGCCTTCGAGGCGTACCAGTTCGGGGTGATGTACGCATCGTAGCCGCTGAAAATCACCAGCGCGTCGGTGGTATCGCAGGCCATGCGGTGATGCGGATTGGCCCGCGCGATGTGCCCCTGCAGCACTCCGTGCGGGCCGCGATCGCGGTCGATCAGCAGCGGCAGATGCGTGGCGTACAAGCCAAACGTGGGTGAGCCGGTCACCAATGCGCCCAACGGATGCGCTGTGATGAAGTCCAGCAGCACGGTGGAATCCGGTTCGGCGAACGAAGTGGGAACGTACATCGCTCTACCCCAGCAGCGACTGCTCGACAATCGCCAGACCGTCGGCCAGTTCGTCGCGGGTGATTACCAGTGGCGGGAGAAAACGCAGCGTGTGTTCACCGGCGCTCACCAGCAGCAAACCGCGAGAGAAGGCGCGGCCGATGATCGCGGCCGCCGGTTCGTGCACGTCCATGCCCCACATCAACCCCTTCCCGCGGATAGCGCGCACACGACCCGTACGGTTGGCGATCGCCTGCAACTGCTCGCCAAACCACGCTCCGGTTTTCCGCACGTGCGCAAGCAGCGTTGGGTCGGCCAGGCGCTGCACCACGTGGTGGGCGACATGCGCCAGCAGCGGGCCACCACCGAACGTGGTGCCATGATCGCCCGCTTGAATGGTGCGCGCGATCTCGTTCGTTACCAGAATGGCACCCATCGGCAACCCACCGGCAAGCGGCTTTGCCAGCGTCAGCATGTCGGGTTCAAAGCCCAACTGCTCGTAAAAAAACAACGACCCCGTGCGCCCCAGTCCGCACTGAATCTCGTCGAGAATCAGCAGGACATTGCGTTCCGTCGTGAGCGCCCGCAGTCCGCGCAGGAACTCGGGATCGAGAATGCGTACGCCACCTTCCCCCTGAATCGGCTCCACGATTACGGCGGCCACCTTCTCCGGATCGAGGACCGTGCGCAACTCGTCGAGGTCACGTTCCACAATCGACACGCCACCCATCAGCGGACGAAACGGCAGGCGATAGGCAGGTCGGTCGGTGGCCGCCAGCGTGCCGGGCATACGACCGTGAAAAGCGCCGCGCAGCGCGATGATCCCGTGCTTCTCCTGCAACTCGCCGGCCCGCCCCCAGCGACGCGCGAACTTGAAGGCGCCCTCATTGGCCTCAGCGCCCGAGTTGCAAAAAAACACGCGCGACGCAAACGAGTGCGACACCAGCCATTCGGCCAATGCTTCGCCTGGCGCGGTTCGATACAGATTCGATGTGTGCAGCAGACCGGTCGCCATGGCCTCCTGCATCGCCTGCATCACACCGGCGTCCGCATGGCCCAGAGCCGTCACCGCAATGCCGGCCACAAAGTCCAGATAGCGCGCACCATCGGCATCAAACATGTACACGCCTGCACCGCGCACGAAAAGCGGCGCCTGCCGCTTGTACGTGCCGAGAATCGCCTCGGACACAGCTGCCGACGCTGGCGCCGAAACAGGCGCGGTGGCCGGCGTTGACGTGAAGGCGAGAGGCGCAACAGGTGGAGTCATGGTCGAGGGTGTCATGGGCAGTATTCAGTGAGGGACAGCAGCAAATGGCGCTGCCACAATCGACGTGCCTGCGTTGGGCGCCGACAACGCGGCCAGATCTCCAATGCGTACACGGGCTACACCACCCGCCAGCGCGCGGGCGCAGGCATCGAGCTTGGCCGCCATGCCACCGCCAGCCACACCCGATGCCACCAATTCCTGCGCGGCATCAAGCGTCAACACGGGAATGCGCCTGCGCTCGCCATCAAGTACGCCGGCAACGTCGGCCAACAGGAACAACTCGGATGCGCCGAGCGCGGCGGCGATGGCGGCGGCCGCATCATCGCCGTTCACGTTGAGCGCGCCACCAATCGATTGGTCATCGTGCGTCGCTACCGGCGAGATGACTGGCAGGAAGCCCTGCCCAAGCAGAGCGTCGATCACTCGCCGATCTACCCGTGTGGGCGTGCCGGCAAAACCAAATGTCGCCACATCGATTGGCGATGCCCGCAGCAACGCCGCATCTTCTCCCGAAATCCCGACGGCCGGTGCACCAACCGCAGTAAGCGCCGACACCAACTGCTTGTTGGCCAGACCCGACAGTACCATGCGCACCAATTCGAGCACGCCCTCGGTGGTGACACGGCGACCGCCAACAAACACCGGCTCCTCGCCCCGCAAACGCTGCAGCGCGCTGATCTGATCACCGCCGCCGTGCACCACCACGAGCGTACCGGCACGTGCGGTAAACAGTGAGGCCAAGGCGGCAGGAAGCGCGGCGTCCGATTGCGTACGTCCGCCCAGTTTGACGACCATCAGGCCGCTCACAAGTGAAGACCGTCGGCTTCGTCGAGCCCGCACATGAGATTGGCGTTCTGGATAGCCTGACCGGCCGCGCCCTTCACGAGATTGTCAAGCGCGCTGAACACCAGCAGCGTCGGTGTGCGCACGCCACTGGGAATGCGCGCGCCAATCCGCACCACGTTGCGATGCTGCACATCGGCCAGCGCCGGCAGCCCGCTGGTAAGCTCCACGAACGGTTCGGCCGCGTAGGCATCTCGATACGGAGCGAGCGCGTCGTCTATCGGTCGCGTGAGCGGAATGGACATCGTGGACAGAATACCGCGATCGACCGGCAACAGATGCGGCGTGAACAACAGGTCGCAGTCGGTTCCAAGCGTCTGCATCGTGGCGCGCATCTCGAACAGATGGCGATGCGAATTGCCCGCGCTGTAGGCCCGATAGTCCTCCGTCACTTCGGCGAAAAGCAGCTCGAGCTTGGGCGATGCACCCGCGCCGCTCACCCCGCTGGCGGCAGCGATGTTGATCGTCGCGCCGGGCGCAATAAGTCCAGCCCGCGCCAGTGGAGCAAGCGCTACCAGCACACTGGTGGCATAGCAGCCAGGGTTGGCGACCACCCGCGCGTTTCGTATCGACTCGCGAAACAGTTCCGGCAAACCATAGGGCGCGTTGGCGGGCACTCCAGCCGGCAACGCGATATCGGAACCGCCGAACCCCGGACGCAAATCGCTGGACAGGTCAACCACGCGCGCACCGGCCGCGATGACTTTGGCCACCCATTCCGCAGACGCGCCATGCGGCAGCGCGGCGAATACCAAATCGGCCGAGGCGAGGTCGGCCTCATCGGCGCCAACCAATAAGATATCATGCATGCGCCCCGCGGCCCGCACCCGCAGCGTGGTACCGCGTTGCGCGTTGGCCGTCGCGAACGCGAGCCTGAAATGGGGGTGGCCGACAACCAGGGCGCACAGTTCGCGCCCCGAGTAGCCGCTGGCGCCAAGGACCCCAACGCGGATAGACTGTTCTTTATGCACACCGAATGCATAATTTTGCATCGCCGGTGTGTCAATCCGTTTTGCCGAGGACGCCGTTGTGGCCGACAAGACCGACCGTCAGCAAGCCATCCGCGAAATCGTCACCGCCCGCGTCGTGGCCAGTCAGGAGGAACTGCGCAGGCAGATGCTGCGACGTGGCTGGGACGTGACGCAGTCCACGCTGTCGCGTGACCTGCGTGAGTTGCGATTGGGGCGCATCCCCGATGAACAGGGGCGGGTGCGTTACGCGTTCTCAGACGGCGGCCACGGTGACGACGACGGTCGACAGTTGGAGGCGATGCTGCCGCAACTGCTGGTGGGGGTGGAGGGGGTGCAGGTGCTGGCCGTGGCGCGCACCATGAAATCGGGCGCACAACCGGTGGCCGAAGCGCTCGATCAACTGGAATGGCCGGACATTGCAGGCACCATCGCTGGCGACGACACGGTGCTCATTATTTGCCGGTCGGTACCGGGGAGGGAGCGGGTGGTGAAGCGGCTCAAGGGATATTTGCGGGCATAGGAACAGCAACAACGCGATGGGGGCCAACAGGCGAAGTGCGATCGGCAAATCGCTTCGCGGATCGCCCTTGCCCTTTCGCCTTCATGGCGTAGTGACCATCCGAACAACTCCGCTAGCTTTCACCGACCACCGCAGGAAGCATGGAGTATGCAGAACTCCTGCATACTTTCTCAACGGCGCCAGCACCGCGCGATCGCGAGCACTCACGTGACCACGTCAGACGGCAGCACCTCCGCACCCACTCACAAACTGTGGGGCGGCCGATTCGCGGGCGGCCCCTCGCCGCTGCTGGACGCGGTCAATCGCTCCATCGGCACCGACTTCCGTCTCTGGCCACACGACGTGAAGCTGTCGCAGGCGTGGGCGCAGGCGCTGGGCGAGGCGGGTGTGCTCACGCGCGCCGAAAGCGAGGCGCTGTATCAGGGGCTCGATCGGGTAGCCCACCGCATGGCCGCCGGTGCGCAGCCAGTGGCCACCGATGAAGACATCCACACGATGATCGATCGCCTGCTGCACGAAGAGGCGGGAACCGTTGCCTCCAAGCTGCATACGGGCCGTTCGCGCAACGATCAGGTGGCCACTGGCACACGCTTGTGGACCATGGACGCCTGTCATCGCCTTGACCTCGCCATTCGGGAGCTGCAACAATCGCTGCTCGTGCAGGCGGAGTCACTTACCCAGGCCATCCTTCCGGCCTACACACACCTGCAACGCGCGCAACCGGTGAGCGGTGCGCATTGGCTGCTGGCGCACTTCTGGCCACTCGATCGCGATCGCACGCGCCTGGCCAGCGCCGCGCGTGGTGCCGCGGTAATGCCCCTGGGATCGGGCGCCATTGCCGGCAGTGCGTTTCCGGTGTCGCGCGCGCTTCTCCAGGAATCGCTGGGCTTTGCGGCCATCTCGCCCAACAGTATCGATGCCACTGGCGACCGCGACTTCGTGGCAGAAACCATTTTCGTCTGTGCGATGACCGCCGTGCACTGTTCGCGCATCGCGGAAGACCTGATCATTTACGGCACCAGTGAGTTTGGCTTCGTGAAGTTCGGTGACGGGTTTTCCACCGGGTCAAGCATGATGCCCCAGAAGCGAAACCCGGATGTGTTCGAACTGGCCCGTGGCGCGGGAGCACGCGTGCTGGGCGATCTCGTGTCGATGCTGGGTGCCATCAAGGGCCTGCCCAGCGGCTACAGCAAGGATTTGCAGGACGACAAGCGCGCCCTGTTCAACGCCGTCGATCTGCTGCTGCTGGTACTGCCAGCCATGGCCGGCGCGATCGCCGAATTGCGATTCGATCACGCCCGCATGCGGGCGGCCGTGTCGAGCGCCATGATGGCCACCGACTTGGCGGATTATCTGGTGAAGAAGGGTGCGACGTTCCGCGACGCGCACGGCGCGGTTGGAGCACTCGTCCGTGAAGCGGAAGAGTCAGGCGTCGAACTTGCCGCGTTGTCGGCCCAGCGGTTCAGTGCCGCACATGCACTGTTCGGTGCCGATGCCCGCGACGCACTCGGGGCTGACGCGTCGCTGCTGGCCCGCGAGATCCACGGCGGTACCGGCCCGCAGGCGGTCGCGGCGCAATTGGCGGCCGCACACGCCAGCCTGGCGTGAAGACCCGTCTGTACGATCTCGTCATCTTCGACTGCGACGGTGTGCTGGTTGACAGCGAGCGAATCGCCAATAGGGAGTTTGCCTTACTGCTGAAAGAGATCGGACTGCATTTCACACTGCCGGAAATGTTCGAAACGTTCGTTGGCAACTCGATGCCGCGGTGCGTGGAGATTATTGCCGAGCGATTGGGACATGCTCCTCCCGACGATTTGCTCGATCGGTATCACGTAGTGTCGCAGATCGCCTTGACCCGCGAACTCCGGCCCGTGACGGGGGTGATCGCACTCCTCGATCTCCTCGATGCGGCCCGACTCCCCTACGCTGTGGCCTCGAACGGCGACCACGCGAAAATGCGGACCACGCTGGGCGTTACCGGTCTTCTGCCCCGCTTCGAAGGGCGCCGATTCTCCTCAACCGACGTCGCGCGCCCCAAGCCTGCGCCCGATCTGTTCCTGCACGCAGCGGGACGAATGGAGGTCGCGCCGGCGCGGTGCGTGGTGATCGAGGACAGTCCGTTGGGGGTGCAGGGTGCCTGCGCGGCCGGGATGACCGTGATCGGATACGCCGAGATCATGCCGGTGGCTCGACTCCGCGCTGCGGGCGCGCACATGGTTATCGAACTTTTGTCTGCGGTGGGTACCTTACTGGGCGCCGGCTTCGCTGGCGCAGCGCTGCACATGCTTGCGGCGCCTGCGAACCAGCGCTAACGTGTCGAGATGACGGATGTTACCGAGCAGTGCGCGTGTATTTTCCCGAGGTTCACCCGAAGTGAGAGGATAGCGGAGATGCTGAGAAAATTCTTTGGCACGATGGCGATTGGCGTGCTCATGGCGTCGTCGGCGCAGCAGCTTGCGGCGCAGGTCAGCAAGGGCTACACGGATATCGGCGTCACCGTGGGTGTGGGCAACACGGGCGGAGCCGGTCTCGCTTTCGGAGGTCGCTTCGAACGGATCTTCAAGGAACTGCCAGATCTCGGCAATGGCCTTCTGGGTATCGGCATCAGTGCCGACTACTACGGCTACTCGGATAACTTCCCGGGATATGGTTACGACTTCA
>JANOKE010000643.1:0-2603 GCA_031419135.1 Gemmatimonadaceae bacterium | reverse complement strand
GGCGTTCGATCTTCTCCGAAGACATCCGGTCGCAGATGGCCTGGGCACGCTTCGGGTCGGCGCACGAGCGAATGCCGTTGTCGAGCGCCTCGAACGCGATCCCGGCCTGCGGCAGTTGGCGCTTAGCATATTCATGGCCGTTGAGGCAGACCTTCACCGTGTACGGGAAGTAGGTGCACACCTTGAGAAAGAACGGACCGAAGTCGCGATCGACTGCATACCAGTACCAGTGATTCACCATGGCGGTACTCCACGCCAGCCGCCGACGCCGGCTAGAAGAATTCATCGAGCAGTGTGAAGAACGCAACCTTGTCGGCCTCAAGGTCGGGCCGGCCGTAGGCGCTAAGAAATAGATCTACCGAGCTGTCGCCAAAATTGAAGGTGATGCTGCGAATGGCGAGCGCGATGTCTTGGTAGCGATCCGCGACCCCTGCTCGGCCGCAGTCGATGAATCCTGAGACACGCGCATCGCCGGTTGCCGAACGATGGAGGATGACGTTCGGCAGGCAGTAGTCGCCGTGGGCAAAGACGAGATCTTCATGGTTAGGAACCGACGCGACAAGTTTCGCGAAGAGGTCTGTCGCCGCGCAACCGCGTCGACCTTCGTCGAAGTCGGCCTCATCGACGTGCCCCGCTGCGATACGAAGCCACGCGGCCTCGATCTGTCGCTCGATCCGGTGATCGAATGGGCAATCCCGGATATCCGTAAGGTGGAGAGCGGCAAGCGCTTCACCGAGCGCACTAACCACTTGGGAGCGAAATGCGAGCCAACTTGGGTCTGAAGCGGCGAGGCCCGGGACTTCCTCGAGCAAGAGGTATTCGTTGGTATCGATGACGCGATACTCGCAGACCTCAGGCACGGCGAGTCCGCGGGACTTCATCCAACGGAGTCGCTCGGCCTCGTGGTTCAGTCGCAGCGCTGCCGCGAGCGCGCCGACTTTGAGGTAGCGTCCGGGCAAGTGCTCGGCGCTACACCGGTAGACCGCAGCACCGGATTCGCCAAGGTGCACGGGCAACAGCGCATAGCCGGTCAGTCGCGCTGCGAGTTCGCCAGGTAGTAGATCCATGATTTGAGAAATGGAGGCGCGGCGGTCCGTGTGCCGCCCAACGTTGCGTTCTGCAGCAGCGCTCGCACGAAATTGCGCGCGCAGCGCGCATTCCGACAGGCGCTGCCTGCAGCAATGCGAGGTTATACCGGGCGGCGGGACACCCGCTACAGATCCTCTGGCCGTAAGCCGGTGCGCTTCGCGATGCGGGCGAGCATCCGCGGACCCACCTCGTCGCCATCATGAAACGCGAACACCGTGTCGACCCAGCCGTCGCGAGCGAGAACTTTGTGCGAGCTCGCTTCGCGCTTCACGATCCAGCCTATTCGGAGCAGCGCGGCCAGCACCCGGCGCGCTTTCATCGACGGCCATTCACTCATCCTGGGTGTACTCGGCGGTTACGCCGCGCGGAAATCGAGCGGGAGCAGACTGGGCGCTGGCTCGCCGTTCTCCAAGCGGTCGGCGAGCACGCGGAGCGCGAGCGCTTGGGCGCGCGCCACCGCTTCCTGTTCGGTAGCGCCGTAAGCCAGCACACCTGGCAAATCAGTCACTTCCGCGATGAAACGACCGTCTGCTTCGCGATCGACTTCAAGGGTCAGGTACATGGAGTTCTCCGCAGGCAGGGGGCCAACCCCCCAAATGTACTACAATGGTCGAGATCGGTATAACGCTGGCGTTCTGCAGCAGCGCTCTCATAAAATTGCGCGCGCAGCGCGCATTCCGACAGGCGCTGCCTGCAGCAACGCGAGGTTATACCGCTCCTCACGCGGCAAACATTGCTTGAAGTACCTCGAGCGAACGATTGAGCGTAGCGGGGGTCAAGCGGCCGAGCCGTTTCGCAAACCGCTCGACATCGACCGCACGAATCTGGTCCACGACCACGAATCCATCCTTACCACCAAACTTGCATGGACGCGAAACGGATAGGCGTGTCCTCCCTTCGTTAGCGGTGCGACAATGACCGTCCGGACATGCGCGTTCAAGTCATCCGGCGACACGACAACGCAGGGCCGAGACTTCCGAATCTCACCGCCTCGCGTCGGATCGAGCTGGACGAGAAACACGTCGCCGCGCCTAATCCGCTCCAGCGTCACCATTTCCATTCGTCCTCATCGAACCGAGTGGCGACCGTTGGATCGATCAGGCGATCATCATCGCGCGCGCGCATCAGCTTGGCGGCGTCTGCCCATCCCGCGCGCGCGCCCATCGCCGCGCGAATGGTGATGGCGCCCGCCTGGATCCGAAGCTCGACCTCATCGGTCAGGCCGGCTTGTTCGATGAGAGGCTTAGGGAGCCGAATGCCACGAGAGTTGCCGATACGAACGAGTCGTGCTTTCATGAGCGTACCTCCTGTGGATACAAAGTAATCACAGGCGATACCCCCGTCAATCCGAACAAGTCGGTATAACGTAAGGTTCAGTTGCAGCCGAATCAAATAAGGCGAGCGCAGCGAGCACACAATACTTCGGCTGTCAACTGCAACCCAATGTTAGAAAGCCGGGTCGCCCGCTCTAAGCTTTGCGGCAACCGCTCGCAGCGCCTGGCCTCGGCGCTGCG
>JANOKE010000642.1:0-1395 GCA_031419135.1 Gemmatimonadaceae bacterium | reverse complement strand
GGCGCGAACACCGGAATCCGTGAATACCTTCGCGAGGCTGTCGGCCGTTACCGACTTACCGCTCCCCGACTCGCCGGCGAGTCCAACCACGCGCCGCTTTGTCGACTGCGATGCCCAGAGTGTTTGAAGAATGCCCAGCAGCTCCTGGGCCAGCAACGCGCTGTCGTGACGGTGGTTCATGCGGCGAAGAATTTTTTTGTGGATGAGGTTCCCGCAAGGCGCATGAAGACGAGGCCCGTTGCCGAATAGGCCATCTGCGCGGTGCCGCCTGGCACCCCGCTGACGCCATGCAGGAACTCTTCGAAGGCGAACGGATGGCCGTCGCCGATCCGCGCCGTGGTGAGTTCCTGCAGTCGACCCAGCGCCGCCAATTTATCGGTGTGACCCAGCGCCAGTGACAGCCAGCCAAGCCAGATTGGCCAGATGCCACCGTTGTGGTATTCGTGGGGGGCGTTGCGGAATTCGTGCAGGTGATAGTGACGCAGCGCGGGCCACTGGGGGTGCTGCTCGTCGATGACCGGATGGAACGCCGGCGGCAGCGCCCCGCGAGACAGGAAAGTGGCGTCGATCCAGGCCAACGCCGACTCGCCAAGTCGCGGCGCCACCCCGGACAACGCCAGCAGACTGCAGGCGGCCAGGTCGAACATGTCCTGCGATCCGACGGGCGACAGCGATGCGACCGGATGCCCCGCAACGCGCTGTGCATCCAGCCAGTAGCGGGCATCGATGGTTTCGCTGATGCGGCTGGACTTCTCAACCCATGCGGGCTCCGCATAGGTCGCGCCAACCAGACGGAGCCCCCATGCGCGAAGCACCTGATCGTACAGGATATAGCCGTCGTAGACATACTCGTCGGCCCAGTTACCTCCAGTGGGGATGTAGATCAGGTTTCTCCCGTTGTACTCGATGGCATCGAGTAAACGCACGACCGCGCCAACCGACGAGCGAAAGTGTGCCGCGTCCAACACGCCGGCCCGGTGGCCCAGCGCGATGCCGACAAGGTACCAGGTGGCTGGATCGATGCGCGGGGCCAGAGTGCCGAAGCTGATGCGCGGTGGCCCATCCGGGCGAATTTCGAAGTTCGACGCGATCTGGCCTTCGGCGCCCTGCAGCTCCCGCAACCGTTCGAGTGTTTGCACCAACCCCCGCGTGACGATTGCGTCGCCGGCCAGCAATCCCGCCACACCTGCCATGACCGCATCGCGTGCGAAAACTGCCCGGTAGTCTGGCGTTGCCGTCGTTGACAACGACGCATGAATTCCGTCGGGGCCGCTCAACGCCCGTAGCAGCGCTATCGCCTGATCATCCCGACTGCTCTGGACATCCACCGTCACCTCACGCGAAGATTGCCAATGACGAATCCCACCGTTGTGCCAACGAGGCCGCAGCTCTCGT
>JANOKE010000641.1:0-1307 GCA_031419135.1 Gemmatimonadaceae bacterium | reverse complement strand
TCAGCCTGATATGCCGCAAAAGCGCTGGCGCAACACAGTGCCACAAGGGCGCGCAGTGTCCGAGTGGAGTGCGGCGGAGGCGCGCTACCCATGACGTCATCACTCATGTGACAAGTCCGGTGAGTGGGAGGTTGGTGTTGGCGACGCGCTCTGCGCGGCGCGTTGCGCGCCGTGCACGCCATCCTTCGATCCACGCGTAGAGCGTGGGCAGAACGAAGAGTGTCAGCAGCGTCGACGTGACCAGGCCACCGATCACCACGGTGGCGAGCGGGCGCTGCACTTCCGCGCCGGTGCCATGCGACAGTGCAACTGGCACAAAGCCCAGGCTTGCGACCAAGGCCGTCATCAGCACTGGCCGCAGGCGCTCGCGGGCGCCACCCAGCGCGGCGTCGACAGGCAAGGCACCGCGTGCTCGGGCGCGTTGCACGGTGGTGAGAAGCACGAGGCCATTGAGCACTGCAACACCGAACAGCGCGATGAAGCCGATGCTCGCGGATACCGAGAGGTGAAGTCCGCGCATCCAGAGCGCGAGCACCCCACCGACGGCGGCGAACGGCAGGTTCACCAACACCAGCCCCGCGAGCCACCAGGATCGCAGCGAAGCCCACAAGAGCAGCGCGATCAGGAGGATTGAGAGCGGCACCACGACCTGCAGGCGCGCCATCGCCCGCTGCTGATTCTCGAACGCGCCGCCATAGGTCACGAACACGGCCGGCGGGACCTGCACACGCGAATCGACAGCGCGGCGCACGTCAGCCGCGAAGCCACCCAGATCGCGACCGCTGACGTTCGACTGCACGAGCGTGTAGCGCTGCGCGCGTTCACGGCTCACTTGTACCGGGCCGTTCTCAAGCCGGATGTCAGCAATCTGCGAGAGCGCAATCCGCGCTCCTCCCGACGCGCCACCAACCGGCGCCGGAACGGTGATCGCGCCGATGGCCTCCGGCGAGGTGCGCAACGCTTCCGGGTAGTAGACCGCCACGTCGACGGCGTAGCTGCCCTCGACGAGCTGCGAGACGGGACGTCCGCCCACGGCGGTTTCCAGTGCCTCCTGCACCTCGGCCATCGGGATGCCGAAACGCGCCATCGCCGCGCGGTCGAGCCGCACGTTCAGGTAGCCTTGGCCGACGGTCTGCTCAATCTGCACTTCGTCGGCGCCCGGTACACTGCGCACCACACTCGCGACCTGGTCGGCCACCGCACGCGTCACGATGGGATCGTCGCCGAAGATCTTGACGGCCAGGTCTGCTCGCACACCCGACACCAGTTCATCGAGCCGCATTTGCATCGGCTGTGTCATGCCGATG
>JANOKE010000640.1:0-1025 GCA_031419135.1 Gemmatimonadaceae bacterium | reverse complement strand
GCCGGCATCGCCGTGCCACCCAACGCCGGCAACAGGTAGTTGTCCGACGCGACATGCAGAAACACCTCACCCACCGATCGCACACCGGTACCCGGACGCCAGGCGAATTTGTCCACGGGCATCGCCTTGGCCATCGCGATGAACTTCTGCGCGACGCCATCCACATCCTTTAGGAGATCGGTGACAACTGGAGCGGTCTGCGCCGACAGGTTCAGCGCGGGAACCGCAGCGAAGCACAGCGCCGCAAAGGCAAGGCGAGAAAGTCGCATGGGGCGTCTTGGCTGAGAGTGAGCGGACAGATTTCGTCAATGAAGACTGGAGACTGGAGACAAAAGACGGAAGACGTCCAGCCCGCAGGTTGTCTCCCGTCTGCCCTTCTCCCTTCGCCCGTCTTCCAACTACAACGTCAGTATCCTCGGCCCCACCTCAGTCACCGCCACCGTGTGCTCAAAATGCGCCGACCGCTTCAAATCCGCCGTCACCACCGTCCACTTATCGCTTAACGTGCGCGTCTTGGCCGTGCCCACATTCACCATCGGTTCAATCGCAATGGTCAACCCAGCCACCAGCTTTTTCCCGCGCTTCGCCTTGCCGTAGTTGGGAATCTGCAGATCTTCGTGCGGCGAAAAACCCACGCCGTGTCCCACCAGCTCGCGCACAATCGAAAACCCTTCAGGCTCAACCACCGCCTGAATCGCCGCGCCAATGTCACCCACATGATTGTCCGGCACGGCCGCGGCAATGCCGGCGGCCAACGCACGCTGGGTGACGTCCAATAACCGCCGCGTCACCTCATCGATCTCACCTACCGGAACAGTCAGCGCGGCATCGGTATACATCCCATCCAGCTTCACCCCCACATCCACGGTGACAATGTCCCCGTTGTTCAGAATGCGCTTCCGCGACGGAATGCCGTGCACGATCTCTTCATTGATCGAAATGCACACGCTGCCCGGAAAGCCGTACAGCCCCTTGAACGCCGGCTCGGCGCCGGCATGCGAGCGAATGAACGCTTCGCCAATCGC
>JANOKE010000639.1:0-1154 GCA_031419135.1 Gemmatimonadaceae bacterium | reverse complement strand
GATCGGCGAGGAGTCTCCGGATGCAGCGGTATAGCCCCCTCGCTAGTGTAGTGCGTCAGAAATTTCTTGCCGTTTAGTGCGTGGCATGTCGGCAGGTTTGGTGTGATGCCTCCGCGCCGTTGATGCTCTCTCGCGGAGCCGCGGCATTTCGCGAAGGTCGTTCGATCGGCCCCGCTACCGGCGATCAAGTGGTAGACACCACTGACGAAACCCCAGCAGCATTCACCGCCGAGGACGCGGAGGGCGCAGAGGAAAACGAGGGAGTCCTCTGCGCCCCCAGCGTCCTCGGCGGTGAATTGTCGTTGGAGCGCGTCTCGATAGGTTGATGCCAGCGTGGTGCGTCAGAAGGTGCTTGCCGTCCCGTGCGTGGCATTTCTGGAGGTTGTGTGATGCCGTGGCACTCGTCACTCCCCATCGCGGAGTTCCTCCTGGGGGGCAGCGCACGATATGCGACGGTGCGCACTGGTCGCCCAATGTAAAGAAGCGTTGGACGCACTACACTAGCTGTCACGCGCCGGCGTTGCTATCCACTCCACCGAGATGTATATACGTGTATGTCCACAAATGGAGACGCCCCGTGACCATCGCACGTAGCCGTCACGTAGCCGCCTCCTTCGCGATGGCGATGCGCCGATCGCCGACAAGATCGCGGCCCTCAATGACGCCATTCTGATCTCGGCCGTGACGCGCGTGGAACTCGAAGGGGGCGTGCAACGTCATCCAGTCGATGCGGTGGTGCGACGCGCGCGGCTCGATGTGCTGCTCCGCAATTCCATCGGTGGCATTTGATGACGAGGCGGCAGATGTCTGTGGCGCGATCGTTGCGCACGCTGGATACTCGCGTCGAAAGCTGCTCGAACGCATGATTGCTGCGCAGGCAATCGTGCATCGGGCCATGCTTGTTACGATGAATCCCGACGATTTCACCGACATCCCGGGCTTGAACGTCCGCGCATGGCCGAACTCTCCGTGACCACACCACGCTACGATTCCCGCACGCAGCCGCTCGCTTTCTCGTCACTATCGGCGGTGGGTGAAGCCGAACGGACCTACGTTGCCCAAGTGCTGTCCGAGGCATTCGCCGCCGACCGGATTTCCGTTGAGGAACTGGACGACCGACTGGCCATGATGTACCGGGCTGCCACCACAGAGCA
>JANOKE010000638.1:0-1345 GCA_031419135.1 Gemmatimonadaceae bacterium | reverse complement strand
TGCGTCACGGTCAGTCGTTCGACAAGGGTGTCGGTCCCGAATACCGCATCAACATCATCGACACACCGGGCCATGTAGACTTCACCGTGGAAGTGGAGCGGTCGCTTCGCGTGCTCGACGGTGCGGTGACGCTGCTCGATTCGGTGGCGGGTGTTGAGCCGCAAACCGAAACGGTGTGGCGCCAGGCCGATCGCTATGGTGTGCCTCGCATCATTTTCTCGAACAAGATGGACCGCGTCGGCGCGGACTTCGAGCGTTGCGTGGCGATGATTCACGATCGCCTGTCCAAGAGCGCGCAGCCGCTCCAGCTGCCGGTGGGGTCCGGCGAGCTGTTTACGGGCCATCTCGATGTCATCGAACGCAAGCAGTACATCTTTGACGACTCGACGCTGGGCAAGACGTTTGAAGTCACCGACGTGCCGGCGGAGTTTCACGATGCGGTTGAGAAGGCGCGTCACAAGCTGATTGACACCGTCGTGGAATACGACGAAGCGTTGATGGAGAAGTACCTGGCGGGCGAGGAGCTCACGAACGATGAAATTCGTCACGCGATCCGCGTGGCCACCTGTCTGGGCAAGTTCGTGCCGATTCTCTGCGGGGCGTCGTTCAAGAACAAGGGGGTGCAGGCGCTGCTGGATGCGGTGATCGACTACATGCCGGCGCCTGTCGACGTGCCGGCCATCAAAGGTCATCTGCCGCATCACGACGAAACGTTTGTCGAAGCGCCGATCACGGATGTGGCGCCGTTCGCAGCGCTGGCATTCAAGATTGCCACCGATCCGTTCGTCGGAAAGCTGACATTCTTCCGGGTGTATTCGGGCGTGCTGGCGTCGGGCAGCTACGTGTACATCAGCACGAAGGACTAACGGGAACGGGTGGGACGTCTCCTGCAGATGCACGCCTACAAGCGTGAAGAAATCGAGGAAGTGCGCGCCGGTGACATTGCCGCCGCGATCGGCCTCAAGGATACGCGCACGGGCGACACGCTGTGCACGGAAGACAATCCGATCATTCTCGAGGCGATGAAGTTCCCGGCACCCGTCATCGATGTGGCGATCGAGCCGAAAACCAAGGCCGATCAGGACAAGTTGGCGATCGCGCTGCAGAAGCTGTCGGAAGAAGATCCAACGTTCCGTGTGCGCTCCGACCCGGAAACGTCGCAGACCATCATCGCCGGCATGGGTGAACTCCACCTGGAGATCATCGTGGATCGGATGATGCGCGAATTCAAGGTGGACGCGAACGTGGGGCGCCCGCAGGTGGCCTATCGCGAAACCATCAAGAAGCGCGTGGAGAAAGTCGAAGGGAAGTTCATTCGCCAGTCCGGCGGCAAGGGTCAGTACGG
>JANOKE010000637.1:0-20368 GCA_031419135.1 Gemmatimonadaceae bacterium | reverse complement strand
TACAGATCGGCCTCGGAATAAAATCCGGTGTGATCGCCAAACGGCCCCTCCACGACCAAGGGCTCCGAGGGATCGATATAGCCCTCAATCACGATCTCTGCATCGGCCGGCACGTCGAGCTCGCAGCTGACGGCCTTTGCCAACCGCACGGGATCACGTCGCAGGAAACCGGCGAACAAAAACTCGTCGATGTTGGGCGGCAATGGTGCACTGGCCGCGTACATACTGGCCGGATCGCAGCCAATCACGATGCATACCGGCATCTTCTCACCGCGCTCGGCCATCTGTCGCATGTGCTCGGCGCCCGTCTTGTGCCGCTGCCAGTGCATCGCGACGCTCGTCTTATCCAACTGCTGCACACGATACATGCCCACGTTGCGGATACCGCGCACGGGGTCTTTCGAAATGACCGCCGTCATGGTGAGGAATGGACCGCCGTCTTCGGGCCAGCAATGCAGCACCGGCAACGCGTCGAGATTGATCTCGTCACCACGCAAAACGATTTCCTGACAGGCGGGCGTGCCGCTCTTCATGCGCGGCGGGAACTTCGAAATCTCCAGCAGGCGCGGCAGCAATGACAGCTTGCCCAGAAACCCATCGGGCACCTTGAGATCCATGAGTTGTGTAATGCGCGCACCGATGGCATCGAGATCATCCACGCCCAGCGCCAGCGCCATGCGCCGCATGGAGCCGAACAGATTGATCGCCACCGGATAAGGTGACTTCGTGCCATCACGCCGTATGGGATGCTCGAACAACAGTGCCTGGCCGCCACCGGGCTGCTTGGAGATGCGATCGGCGATCTCGGTGATTTCGAGATGGACGTTGACTGGCGCCGCAATGCGGTGCAGCTCGCCGGCACGATCGATCGCTTCGATGAATTCCGAGAGGGTATTGAGGGGCATCAGGGAGCGATGGGGGGCATCGTTAAAGGAAGACCGGAGAAGGGAGGAGGGAGACGGGAGACGGGAAAAGGGAGACAGGAGAAGGGAGAAGGCCACGTGGCTGGATGTCTCCCTTCTTCATTCTCCCGTCTCCCGTCTTTCCCCTGCGCCATATCAGCGCTGCCCCACATGAATCGCCGCGATGCCAAGCGTGAGCGGCTGCCAGGTGACCGTCGCGAAACCGGCGCGACGCATGCGCTCGGCGAGTTCGTCGCCGGTCGGAAACTGGGCGACGGACATGGGCAGATAGGTGTACGCCGAGCGATGACCGCTCACGAGCCGTCCAATGCGCGGCAACACGTGGTGGAAATACGCATGATAGCCGGCCCGCACGAGAGCGTTCGATGGTGTAGAGAATTCGAGAATCACGAAGCGGCCATCGGGGCGCACCACGCGTCGCACTTCTCGCAGGCCGGCGTCGAGGTCGGCCACATTGCGAATCCCGAACGCCACGATGGCGCCTTCCACGCTGGCGTCGGCGAGCGGCAGCGCAAGGGCGTCGGCACCAACGGGGGCCAGCACAGTGCGCGCAGCCTTGCCGTTGCCCTGTCGCAGCATCGGCACGGCGAAGTCGGCGCCAACCACGAATCCACCGAAGCCTTCGTGACGCGTGAGCAGTGCACCCACGTCGAGCGTGCCGGCGCACAGGTCGAGATACGTCCCCTTCGGCCGGTCTCGCCACCCGAGTGCACGCAACGCCTTCACGCGCCACGCTCGATCGATGTTGAGCGAAAGGACGTGGTTGAGCAGATCATATCGCGGGGCGATGTCCGAGAACATCTGCTGAACGTATTCGCGCTTGCCGTCTCCGCGCGCCGCACCCGCGGCCATTGCACTGGACGCCGCGTCCGATGGGGCGGAAGGCGCGGACGCGGTACGGTGGTTGGCAGCTACAGGCATCACGAAACATCTCGGCACGGAGGACGACCAGCAAGCGGTCCCGTGGAACGGGAACACGACGATCAACGCGATTGGGCCTTGGTATGGTCCCAAGCCGCACGCGGGACTAGCTTCTCACACCGCATGATGACCTCCGACGAGCTGGCCGCACTTCCAGACGCCGACGTCGTTCGTCTCGCCCAGCAGGGGCGCGAACTCGCGTTCCGCGAGCTCGTGCGTCGCTACGAGCGACCGGTGTTTTCGCTCGTCTTCCGCATGGTCCGCGATCGCGAATTGGCGGAGGACTTGTCGCAGGACGCCTTCATCAAGGTCCTCAACCATATCGATCGCTACAGCCCCGAGTTCAAGTTCTCCAGCTGGTTGTTCAAGATCGCCAATAACGTCGCGATCGATCACCTGCGTCGGCGTCGTATTGAGACCATCAGCATAGACGGATCGCCCCATGCATCGTCGGCCGCGGAGATCGAGGCGACGACGCTCAATCTGCAGTCGGAGCAAGAGAGCGCGCTGGACGAGATGGAAGCCAAGGAGCTTGGATCTGCCATCGAAGTGGCCATCGCCAAGCTCCGCCCGGAGTATCGTGCCTGCATCATGCTGCGTCATGTAGAGGGCCGGGCGTACGAGGAAATCGCCGCCACACTGGACCTGCCGCTGGGCACCGTCAAGACCTACATCCACCGGGCGCGCCATGAGCTTCGGCAGTCCCTCGAGCCGCTGCGCGCGTGACCGGAATCACCCGATCTGCTCTGCAGAATTCTTTCTCAAATCACCCTGAAACTCGCCTCGGAACGGCCGCGTAGGCCCCCGTGGAGGCACCATGCAAGAACGACACCTGCGTCCTGACGAAATCGAGCTTCTCCTGGATGGCGAGGAAGGCTTCGGCGTTGCGCCCCTTCGGGCCCACGTCCGACAGTGTGCGTCGTGCGTCGCCGAGTTGGATAAGGCCCGAGAGCTGATGATGGCGCTCGACACCCTGCCAGATTTCGCCCCCTCCTCGGCATTTTCCGATCGCGTCATGAGTCAGGTTCAAGTATTCGAACCTTGGCATGCCGCCGCCCTCAATTCGGCCCGGCAGTTTGTCCCCGCCACGCGTCCTGGTCGTCTGGCGGCTGGCGTGGGGGTCGCGATTTCCGGTGGCTTCATCACGGCGGCCGGCACGTGGGCGTTGGCTCGGGCCGACATGGCCATTTTCGTGACCACGCTTGGTCTCGAACAATTCGGAGAAAAAGTGAGCGCGGCAACCGCTGACTTGACCAGCACGCTGCTTGGTCAGCCGGGACTAGATGCCATCCAGACCAGCACGCCGGAGATGATCGCACTGTTTATGGGCGGATTCGTCGCGGTGGCGGGCATGGGTGTCGTCGGACTCCGCGCCTTGGCCACCGCCTCCCGCCACTCGCGCTAAGGGTTGACGGCCGTGCTCTCATTGGCCAACTCGGGTCCTCTGGCAGTCGCAGGAATCTTTGGAATCGGTCTGGTCATCGGATTGATCGTGTTGACCACCGCCGAAGACTCACTGATGGCCGTAGCCAAGGCCGCCGCGCGCGATATCGGCGGCAGCTTCTGGGTCGGGCTGTTATGGCAGGCGTTGGCCATCCCCCTGCTGGCCGTGCTTGTGGTGGGCTGCGTGCTCACGATCATCGGCATTCTGGCCGTTCCGATCGTAGTGATGGCGTGGGCGCTGGCCTACGCGGGTGCGTTCACTCTTGGGATACTGGCCGTGTCGATGGTCATCGGGCGTGCCTTGGTTGGACGTGGCAGCGGAACGGGCACCCGTGCGGCGGCCCTTCGCGGCCTGATCGTCGGACTTGCTGCGCTGAGTGCAGTGTGGCTTGGTACTTCACTCGTGTCGTCGGTGCCGATTGCCGGCCTCGTGTCGCGCCTGATCGCTTTGAGCTTCACATGGGCGGTGGCAACCGTGGGACTGGGCGCCGTGGTGACCTCACGCGGCGGCATCATGAAGATTCGCATGGACACCACCATGACCGAGATCGCCGCGGCACCGTCATGGCAAACACCTACGCCGGTGCAGGGCGTGGTGGCAGCGCGACGGCCAGTGGCCAGCAGTGCGACGGCGGGATCACAGTCAGGCGGCGAACTGTAACGAACTGATTGACGCGAATGACGCGAACGGTCGCGAGTTGCTCTGTACAGGCGATCTGGCTCCCCGAGAGTTCGGAGAGCATTCGTTTTTCCGGTGTGGATCGGGGACGGGGGTGCTGCTCTGGTTCGCCGCGATTCAGTTTGACATGTGGCGCGTGGCGATGACCGCTCAACAGTCGTGTCGCACGTTGCCACTGAGAAGTGTTAGCTCGCGCGCAACGGATTCTTCCACCGGAGTCCGCGAAAGCGGGAGAAGTCGCCGTCGGCGGAGTGGAGTGTGGCCGCATGAGCAGCGATTCGTCGACGTCGATGGTGGTGCGCATAATTTTGATGTTTACACATTGGCAATGCGATGTCAACGCATCATTCCATTGCACGCGGTTCCGGAATCCCGCCGACTATCCTGAATACAGCACCGCGTGCTGACCCCTGCGGATCGGCACCTCGGCGGCGGCGTTACCCTCGCGAACCGCGATCTCTATGAACCCGCTCGAACCCACCAGAGCGACCAACTCGCCGGGTGCGGCGTCCTCGTACGTGCGTACGAGGCGCACCTGGCGTTCGCCGATCGTCACACGCATCGCGCCGCGCGCGATCAAGTTGGTAATGGCGTTCCCGAAACGATCGATGGTGAGCACTTCGCCGGCTAGCGATCCGTCGGATTGTCGTTGCGGCTGCGGCGTGCGCAATCGCACGGACCCATAATGGGCGTCGCCCAGGTCGAAGAGGTTCGCACCCAACGCGAGTTGCGCTGCGGCCGGTGCGAACACATCTCGACCATGAAACGTCGGCGATGCGGCCGGATCAATCGGCAGCGCAATGACGTGCGCATCAAGTGCGAAAAGCGCCGGTGACAGCACACCGTTATCAGGCCCGACAAGATATCGCCCGTCACTTTGCACCGCGATGGCCGCGCGTGACGTGCCGACGCCCGGGTCGACAATGACCACGTGCACGGTGCCCGCAGGAAAGCGACGCCAGTAGCGTGCGAGCGTGAGACGTGCGTGCTCGACATCCTGCGCCGGCACGTCGTGCGACATGTCCAGTAACGGCACGTTTGGTGCGCACGACGTGAGCACGCCCTTCAACTCAGCGACGTACCCGTCGGCGGTGCCGAAGTCGGTGAGGAGGGTGATCGCGGGCGCTGTCATATGCGCAATACTCAGCGCTTGGTCGACGCAATCATGCCTTCGACGCGCGCGCCAACGGCCTGCGCCTCAAGGCTTGGCACCGAGAGCAGAATACCGAGTGCCGTCAGCAGCAAGATGTACCTGGCTCGTTGTCCAAGCTGGCCCGCGCAACCCGCGATCGCTCGCGTGACACCGGAATTCAGTCTCGGCAATGGTCTTCCGCCTGAGGAAAGGCACTCGTCCTGAGCGACCGCTGATGCACCGCAAGTGAAGGGAGGTCTCGCGAGATCTCGCTCGTGCGAGCGGCGATCGCTGAAATCCGTGGCATCATGCCCGAAATCAGTGGCGGGGGCAAGCATACCGCCACTCGTTTGCCTCGGCAGGCGCGACTCCGCGTCCTCAGCGAGAACTCCGCGCCTTCGCGATAGGGCGTTAGCGGCCTGTCAGACCAATTACCGATCGCAGCCTACACCACCACCCGCCGCCACCGGCCGCTCGCCCACAAACCAGCCATCAACACGCCTCGTGCAGCCGCCGTCAACGCCAACGTCCACCACAATCCGGTCGTACCGAACTGCGCCGCAGCCCACGCGCCAATTGGAATACGCAGTGCCGTGATCGCCGTGCTTCCGATCATCGGTGGCAATGTCCACCCTGCCCCACCCATCGCACTCTCCAACACCACCTCGGCACCAAGAAACAGCTGCGAGAACGCCGCAATGCGCAGATACCGCGCGGTCTCAGCGATCACCGCGGCATCAGTGGTGAACAACGACGCCATCTGCTCGGGCACCAGCATGGTGACAAGCGCCATGATCGCGCCAATTGCGCTCACCAATCGGACGCCGCTCCAGCCCGCTTTGCGCGCACGGTCTTCATCACCCGCACCGAGGCTCTGCCCGACAATCGCGGCGACCGCGGCACCGGCACCGACCGACACGACGTACACGATGCTCTCGACGCGAAATCCCAACCCAAGCGCCGCAAGTGCCGGCGTGCCGAACTGCGTGGTGGTGCGCGTAAGCAACACATAGATGAAACTGAACACGATACCCGTCGTCGCCGCTGGGGCGCCGATGCGCGCGATCTGCGACCACACCGCCAAACGCGGAGCGCCGAACGTGATCATGGCGCGACGTCGCAGGAGCCATACACCCAGCACGCACGCCACGCCGCGCGGCACCAGGGTGGCCAGCGCCGCACCGCGCACGCCCATGGCCGGAACCGGGCCCGCACCAAGGATCAGCAACGGATCGAGCGCCAACCCTATCGCCGTGGTGAACAGCAGGATGTAGAGCGGCGTGCGCGTGTCGCCTGCTGCACGGAATGCGGCATCGACGGCAAAGAACGCAAAGATGAGCGGCATGCCCAACAGGTAGGCACCGAGATATCGCTCGCCGATTGCGGTGACCGCCACATTCGTTTGCATGATCGCAAACAACGGCGTCATCACGAACGGCGATACCAACGCGATCGTGACCCCCAGCGCGGCGCCGAACACCACACCATCGCCCACGGCATGGGCGGCTTCGCGCGGACGCCGCTCACCGTGCCGACGCGCGGCAATCGCATCGACGCCGATACTCACCATCTCGCCGATCGAAATGACCAACCAGATCCAGAAGATGCTGCCGGTCACCGCAGCAAGTGAATCGGCGCCCAGATACCGGCCAATCCAGAACGTGTCGACGGTGTGAAACGTCGTCATCAACAGATTCGCCGCGATCGCGGGGAGCGCGACGCGGCGAATCGTTTGCGGCAACGGCTCGCTGACGAGCGCGCCTGCCGGCGCATGCGGTTCGTGGCTCAGCTGGGGTACCGCTCGTCCATGCGGTCGATCACGCGTTGCGCGATGTGCTCCATTTCCCGTGCCGCCTTCGACGCCGGTTCGGCGATCACAATGGGGCGACCGCTGTCGCCACCTTCCTGAATCCGGGGATCGAGCGGAACCTGCCCTAACAGCGGCAGGTCGCATTCCTTCGCCAGTCGCGCGCCTCCTCCAGTACCGAACACGGCGATGGGCTTGCCCGTTTCGGGATTCTCGAAGTACGACATGTTCTCAACGATGCCAAGCACCGGGACGGCCGTACGTTCGAACATCTTCACGCCGCGCAGCGCATCGCCCACAGCCACCTGCTGCGGCGTGGTGACAATGACAGCGCCATGCACGTGGGTGGCTTGCACCAGCGAGAGCTGCGCATCGCCGGTACCTGGCGGCATGTCCACCAGAAAATAGTCCAACTGTCCCCACGCCACATCGCGCAAGAATTGCGTGATGATCTTCATGACGATTGGACCGCGCCAGATGGCCGGCTGATCTTTTTCGATCAGAAAACCAATGGAGATGACCTTCACGCCGAATGCTTCCAACGGAATGATCTTTTCGTCGCGAACGGCCGGCGCCGCATCGACGCCAAGCATGAGCGGCAGGTTGGGCCCATAGATATCGGCGTCCATGATCCCAACGCGTTTGCCAAATTTGGCGAGGCTGAGGGCGAGGTTTACAGCGACCGTGCTCTTGCCGACACCGCCCTTGCCCGACGAGATCGCGATGATCCGGCCCAGATTCGGATACGGCACCGGCTCGGGCACCTTGGGTGGCGCCTTTCGCGCGGCGGGGGCCTCCATTACGGGAAGCGGCTTGCGGGCCCCACTGGACGAGGGCGCCACGTGCTGCGCTGCATCGGACACCTGCGTGTTTCCCTGGCGCGCCGGTGTGGGCGCGGCATTGGCTTGACGAGGATCGCGCACGTCGACGCGCACGTCAATGACGCCGGGAATGGCTTCGATCGTCTGGCGCACGGTACGCACGAGGGTGGCGTCATCGGCAGCGCCCAGCAACAGCGTGAGCCGAACCTTGCCGTCGGTGGTGGTGGCGATATCGCGCACCATTTCGGCGGCCACCACACCTGCCAGAGCGGTCGAGATCTTTTCCGGAAGTGACATGGGAGAAAGGTAGACGGGAGACGGGAGAAGGGAGACGGCCACTGCAATGTCTTGCTCGCTGCCGCAATGAATCGGTGACGATCGGCTGACGCATCGGTGCTATGATGGCCCTGTCGCCGGCGCCAGGCGCCCTACATGGCTGCCGCGACCGGTGCGCAGCATACCGCCGCGCACCACTTCACGGATAGATCACGAGGAAGTCATGACCAAGAAATCCAATCGAGCCTTCGTGGGTGCGCTCACGGTGCTGCTCGCGGTTGCGGCGCTCGATGTCTCGGGCGCGCTGGCCCAGGCGCTGCCAACGAGTGTACCGACAACCACGTCGACCGCGTGCAGTGTCGGCACGATCACGGAATGCGGAAAGGAAATCATTCAAAAGTGCGAGTGGCGGTTTGAATTCGATCTGAACGTCATCGTGCGCACCGGCGGCATCAGCTTTGGCACGTACGAGTGCAAGGAGTCCGGCTTCAAAACGCTGTACAAGGATACCACGGGCACGCCTGGGTCGTGTCCGACGCTTGGCGGTGGCAGCCAAGGCACCGGCCTTACCGGCACCCGCGGATCGGGTGACGATGCGTCGGACGACGACGTGTTCTGCCTCGAGTAACGCCCGCTATGCGCCCACTCATTCGCTGGACGGGCGCGGTGGTGTTGGTCCTGCTCGCCGGCATCGCGGTCGATGCCGTGCGGGCAGCACCTGCGCTCACCATCGCACACGCCATGGCCCCCTACGTCGAGCCGGACCGCATCTCCGGGCCAATCGGTCGTCCACTGCAGGCCTTTGTCGTGTTGCAGGCCGTTGATTGCACCGGCAACCTGCGCATGCTGCATCTGCTGCATCGCCCCACCGTCCGCGACCGTGTGCAACTCTCGGTAGTGTGGTTCGTGGGACCATCGCGCGACTCGTTGCTCATTCGCCCGTTGCTTCCCGCATGGGCGGCAACGATTCCCCTGCGTACCGCGCCACGCCCGCTGCTGCGGGAACTGGCGCGACTGGGACATACCAGCACCCCGGCGCTGGTGGTACTCGACCAAGGCGGGCGGGTGCGATTCACCACGCAAAGCCCGCGTTCGTCGCGTGAATACGCCGGTCTGCGCCGTATCGTCGAAGGACTCACCTGGATCGAGGAACTGTAAATGACTGGCACACCCCGTGTTTCCCAGCGCCACCGCGATTTATCGATGCTCCTCCGCACCACCATCCTGCTGTTGAGCCTCGGCGCGGTGACCTCGTCGGCGCGCGCCCAGACCCCCTCCCAGCCGCCAGCGCGTCTCGCTGCGCCGGACACCACGGCGCGCGAGGCACAACGTGCCACGTTCAGCCGTTCGAAGGTACCGCCAACCGCGCGACGGTTTTTGGCCGATTCGTTCTGGGTGCGCCTCTGGCGGCGCGGCGGGAAGGACGAACCGGAGTTGTTTGTGGAGCCGAGGCACCTCACCACCTTCGGCAATCTCGTTGCGGTGCTCGATCTGGGCACCCGCGAGGTGATCGCGTTCGATCGGGACAGCGGGCGCACGCAATTCACCATGACTGCGCGAGGCGAAGGGCCTGGCGAGTTCAAACGACCGGCACTGTTGGTCAGTGACGGCGCATCGTTTGGTGTAATCGATCACGCCACGTCACGCCTTTCGATGTACGACACACGCGGCACGATGCACTGGGACGCGCCCCTGCCCGATGCGGTCAACGTGGAGAGTGCCTGTCTGCTGTCTCACGCACGGGTGCTCATGAAATTCAGCGGTATTGAAAAGGGCATTCGCTTGGTGGACAGTACCGGACGGACCATCGCCCAACGCCCGCTGGCTGGGTACGACCGCGACCACCCACCGCCGTCGTTCGCGACGTCGGCGCGGCTGTCCGGACCACTGGCGGGCGATCGCTGTGCGTTGGTGCCGTCGTACGGGCGCACATGGTATTCGATTAACGCCGTCGGCACGATGATGGCGCATCCCTATATCGAGCCAGGCGCCGAGGCCGTGGTCCGGGTGGCAACGAACACGCTCGACAAGAACTGGCGCAGTGAAGTGCGCAGGGAAACGCAAACCAGCACGGTGTCGCCCATCGCGAGGGGTGCACTCCACATCGGCGATACGCTGATCGTGCAGGCGGGTGCCACTCACCGCACGCCATACCGACTGCTGGACTACTATCTGATGCCAGGCGGGCGCTATCTCTATTCGCGGCTGCTGCCCGTTGCGTTCGCCGCACTCGCCGTTGGTGCCAACGGCACGTTCTACGGCGCGGCTATCGACGACGAAGTGTCGTGGATCGTGGCGTTCAGGCCAACCCGCATGGCGCCACGGGCACGATAGCGTGCCGCGAACAACCAACGCGGCAGGACCTACGGCAGTTGGCCATTGCGCAGATAGCTGCGCGCATCCGCCACCACCCGCTCGCGCACGTCAATAAGGGAGCCCGTGAGCAGCGCGCCAGACGCCTTCGTATGACCACCACCACCGTAGGTCTTCGCCAGTTGCTGCACGTCTACTGTACCCGTGCTTCGAAACGACACCTTCACCTTGCCATAGCCCAGATCGCGGAAAAACAGCGCGAGCCGCGTGCCAACAATGCTGCGCGGATGCTCGACAATGCCGTCAAGCTCTTCGCTGGTCACTTCGTAACGTTCCATGACCCCGGCTTCTACGGAAATCCAGGCCATGCCGAGTGTTGCGTCTACCTCCAGTGAGTCGAGCGCATCGCGCAACAGCTCCATCCGACCCACGCTCACCTGACCATAAATGCGGCGGTACATCTCTTCAGGATCCACCCCGGACGCCAGCAGCACCGCCGCGATGGCATGGGCGCGAGGGGAGGTGTTGCTGAAGCGAAAGCTGCCCGTGTCGGTAAGGATGGCGCAGTACAATGCCCTTGCCACCATCGGGGTGATTTCGAGTCCCAAGGTCGTGGCGACATCAAACACCAGCTCACCGGTGGCGCATGCGCCCGTATCGGCCACAACGATATCGCCAATCGGAATGTCGCCCGCCACGTGATGATCGATCACGCCCACTGGGACCGTCAGCGACCGGACTTTGTCGGCCAGTACACCTACGCGACGCACGTCATTGATATCCAGCACGATCAGGGCGTCGATGTCATTGAGCGCTCCAACCCCGCGGGCGCTCGCCTCCTCAACGCCGCCTTCCAACAGAAAGGCAAACATCGCCGGCCATGGCGTTGGATTGACGATGCGCGTCTTCACACCGATTTGTGTCAGCAGCAACGCCAGCGCGACTTCCGAACCACAGCCGTCGCCATCGGCGTTGATGTGCGTAGACAGCGCAACCGTCATGCCCGGGGTCAGCAGCGCGGCCAGCGCTTCGATCGAGGCGGTACGCTCGGCCGATGGTGCCAGCAAGTCAAATGCGATCGAAGTCATCGGGAGCGTATCGGGCCGTGCGAAGAGGCGCATCGAAGAGAGGAACGTGCAGAGAGGATGCCAAGGCTACAGCGAGTAGTTGGGCGCTTCGCGTGTGATGGTCACGTCGTGAGGATGCGATTCGCGCAGCCCTGCCGTTGTAATGCGCACAAACTGCGCGTCCGTTCGCAACTGGTCAATCGTGCCACAGCCTACGTACCCCATGCCGCTCCGCAGGCCGCCGATCATCTGAAACAGGACATCCCCCACCGGGCCCTTGTACGGCACGCGTCCTTCGATGCCCTCCGGGACCAGCTTCCTGGAGGACATTTCGCCCTCCTGAAAATACCGGTCAGCGCTGCCGTCCTGCATGGCGGAGAGCGAACCCATGCCACGAATCATCTTGAAGCGTCGTCCTTCCAGCAGGAATGACTCGCCGGGGCTTTCTTCCGTTCCCGCCAGCATCGAGCCCATCATCACGCTGGAGGCCCCTGCCGCGAGCGCCTTCACGATATCGCCCGAATACTTCACGCCGCCGTCGGCGATCACCGGCACATCGCCTGCCCCTTCCACCGCATCCATCACCGCCGTGAGTTGCGGAACACCAACACCAGTCACGACCCGCGTGGTGCAAATGGAACCGGGACCGACACCAACCTTGACTGCGTCAACACCGCGCTCCACCAGCGCAGCGGCACCAGCGCGCGTGGCAACGTTTCCGGCAACCAATTGCACGTCGGGGAATGCGTCGCGCACCCGTCCGATTGCCTGCAGCACGCCGTCGCTGTGCCCGTGGGCGGTGTCGATCACGAGAACGTCAACACCTGCCTGAATGAGCGCACCGGCGCGATCGAGATAATCTCCGCCTGCTCCAATCGCGGCGGCCACCCGCAGGCGACCGTGACGGTCTTTGTTGGCATCGGGGAACTGCCGACGCTTGTGAATATCCTTGACGGTAATAAGGCCCTTGAGCAGAAAGTGCTCATCGACGACCGGCAGTTTCTCGATGCGATGTCGACCCAGGATCTTCTCAGCCTCGTCAAGCGTCGTGCCGACGGGTGCGGTGACGAGATCGTCGGCTGTCATCACGTCGCGGAGGGGCCGGTCGAGATCGCGCTCAAACTGCAGATCGCGGTTGGTGAGGATGCCCACCAACATGCCGTTCGCGTCGACAATGGGCACACCAGAGATTTTGAACCGCATCATGAGCGACACGGCTTCGCGCAACGAGGCGGTCGGTGACAGCGTAATCGGATTGAGGATCATGCCGCTCTCGGAGCGCTTGACGCGATCGACTTCCGCCGCCTGTCGGTCGATGGACATGTTCTTGTGCAACACGCCGATGGCACCCGAGCGGGCCATCATGATCGCCATCTCGCTCTCCGTGACCGTGTCCATTGCGGCCGATACGAGCGGCACGTTCAGGGCAATGCCACGGGTGAAGTGCGATCGGATGCTCACTTCGCGCGGATGCGTAAGGGAATGACGCGGTGCCAGCAACACGTCATCGAATGTGAGCGCCAGATCATCCCGGATGCGGGACGCATGCGCGTCGTCCGCGCCATTACGCGAAAGCCCGCCGCCGGAAGTGAATCCGGAAGCGGGCCTGGAGGTCTCAGTCGTCGAGGGTGTCATCTCGAAACGTAGGTTGGAGCGGACGGGGAGTCCAGCGGGAAAAGACGAAAGATGAAAGAAGGGAGACTGGAGACGTCCGATTACCTACTTCCTACTCTGTCTTGCCATCCTCATGAGCCGGCGCCGAATTCCAGCTGGCAGGAAAAACCCGGCGGCGCTCACCATGCCGGCCAGATTGATGTCGGACAGGTCCTCCGGATCACCGCGCCAGTACTCCATGATCACGCGACGTCCCGTATTCCCGACCAGCCGCTGCAACGCCAGCATGAGCAGGAAGATGTCGTCGACTTCGAAGAGGAACGGGATAAAATCTGGGATTAAGTCGAGCGGTGAAATGATATACACGGCCGCCGCCACCACAATGAAGCGATCGATCTTCGATACCCGCGAATCGCTCATCAACCCAAGCAGCAGCCGGACATAGGCCGGGATCTGCGTGATGACGTGAAGGACCGACCGCTTGGCGCCAGCACGAGGACGCGCCCGCGGCGCCAAATCATCTTCCTCACTGTCTGCGCCATCGATGGCCGACATCTCCTCGGCCTCCTTTCGCTGACGCAGCGCCTCACGACGCCGCGCACGACCGCGTCCGGTGAACAACCCGCGCTCCGGGTAGCCGGCCTCGCGGTCCTCCACACGATCACGCGCCATCTGAGCGAGGCGGCTGGGTTCCATTGGGCAATTGGTTAGGGTTCGAATTCGCCGGTTGCGCTGGTGGTGACGGCAGCACTGGCGGGGCTGGCGGGGCTGGCGCACCAACCTGATCAACCGCCGATCGAGCCACTGACACAACGTCGCCCGCCATGGACATGGTGGACTGTGCAACGCCGTTCAGCACGCCTACCGCGCGGTTAAGCAGGCCCATCGTTTCGCTGATGGTGCTGACCGCCACGCCGCCTGCCCGCAATTTGTCTTCCACACCCTCCGCGAAACGTTGCAACACGTTCACTGGCGCGGCCGACTTCGCCGCGTAGCGCGCTTCAATGAACTCGACATAGTCAAGTACCTGGTACAGACGTTCATCGTTCAGCGTTTCGAGCTTGCGATGAATACGATCACGCACATACGGATTCACAAGTCCTCCTGGGGTCGGCCGCGCCGCACACTCGACGCGTGCACGGCCCGTACGACGGGCACTGGCCGACTGATTCAGCCCCGCCAGCGCTTACGTTCACCGCGCGCGTCGATATGGCAATATGGGGTATTGAACCGTCGGCTGCTGTACACCCCCAAACCGCCGGCCAGCTCCGGATGCATGCGTTCGACCCAATCGACCGCCGTTTCCACCCGATACGCATCGAACAGCGTGAGCTTCCCATCTCCATCGGCGTCGATCGCGACATCCGCCGCGTCTCCATACAGATGGCGCGAGTCACGCGCCGAGCCCTCCACGCCGGCGTTATGCAGCGGCGTGCGGAAGCCGCTGTGCACTTCCAGATTGAAATCCATACGCTCTTCACCACGACGCCGGGCGAGTTCGCTGAGCACCAGTTCGATCTTGTCGAGCACACGCGGGTCGATGGCGAGGTAGCGCGGCCAGATGGTTTGCGCGTCATGCGTGAGAAAGTCTCGCAGCTTGAGATGTCGCGTGAGCGGCAGATCGAGCTCATCGGCATGCACTTCGGCAAATCCAACCGGACGTTCGGCCTGCTCGTCGTGCGCCCACTCGGACGGATAGCGACCAATCTGATAGCCGTTGAGCGAACTTCCCAACTTCAGTTCGAACGGCACCAGGACGGCCAGCCGTGGCTCGGTGATGCGCTGCTGAATGCCCGAACGCGAGACCACGAGTTCGTAGAATCCCGCTTCGAGTGGCGCAAGCAGGGTGTCGCCATCAAGCGGACGTGCGACATCGCCCGACTCGGTGCCGCCAACCTTGATCCATTGATAGGTAAATCCCTGCGCGGCGCCGCGCACCGCAAGCGGGAAAGCCAAACGCTCGCCGGCGCGTACAAACCGCATGCGCACCTCGCCGCTTATGCCACGGGCACCGGTGCTGGCTTCGACAACCGGCACGCTGCGAGTGGCGCTCACGGCAGACGAACCGGCCAACAGGTCGGCAGGCGGCTGATACAGCATCGCGGCGGTGATCGCCGTGACACCACTGACAATGATGGCGGTGCGGCGAATCACATCGCCCCCCAGCGCGCCCGGCTTCCACGGACATCAATGTGCACGAACGGCCCGTGCGCTGAAGTGGCAGGATACACGCCAACACCACCCACCAGTTCGGGATGCGCGCGCTCGACCCGCTCCGCCGCCATCGCCAGCAATCGCGCATCGGCCACGTCGACGCGACCGTTGCGATCAAGATCGCTCATCCAGTCGCGTGGACCGTTCGTGATGTACACGTCGGCGGCGTCGCCGTACTGATGCCGACTGTCTTGCACGCGTCCGCCGACACCGACTCCCTGCGCATTGTACTGCGGCGTACGGAATCCCGACATCACGCGCATGCGACGGACGGCAACCCCCATGTCGCGGAGTTCGTCCATCACGAGTTCAAGCTTGTCCACCAGCGGCTCGCGCAACACAAGATACTTGGGCCACACGGCGCCCTGATCGTGCGTAAGGAAATCCCGCAGGTTGAAATGCTCAGACACGGGTGTGTCCTGATTGCCGGCAGTGACTTCCAGGAAACCCTCGGGATTGGCGTACGCGGCACTGCGCGCCGAACGCTGTTCACTGGGGAAAAACCCGATGCGATACTCCCCAATGCGTCCGCGCACCTTGTCGGTGAACGGGCGCATGGTGATGAAGCTGAATGGTCCTGCCGCACTCGCATCCGACACCGTCGTAGCGTGCACGCCGACCTGACGACCGGCGGAATCACCAAAGAGCTCGCGCAGGATCGGCAGCGCACCCGTGCGCGTGGGATTCACGAAGCGGGCCAGCAACTTGCGGCTGCGACCGCGCAGCGAGTCGGGCAGTGTGAGCTTCGTGGCCGTGCGCACCACCCTCGGCGCGGCGCCAGCAGGCGTAGTCGCGTTGGCCGGACCAGGGAGGGCAACGGTCACCGCCGCGACCAACACGAACAGGCCAGCCACCGCACCTGAGAGGTGCTGCAGACGCGGTTGAGCGCGCATCACGCGGACGCGCCGGATGGCGATGAGAGAATTTCGGACAAGAGCCCGGATGATAGAGTCTGAGAAGCGAACCGTGCGCGATATCGGAAAGACGATTGAGCGCGGCCAACGATAGCGTATTCCACCAACAGGAACACGTCGAGGCCAGTTCTGGAATATAGTCGGCGCTAGTAGATAAACACCGGGGTTCCGACTTCCACCATGTGGTACAACGTCGCGATGTCTTCGTTCCGCAGTCTCACACATCCGTGGCTGACGGCCTGACCAATGCTCGACGGGACGTTCGTCCCATGCAGCGCGTAGCCGTCCCCAAGATAGAGTCGAAAGGATCCCAGGACCCCCTCGTATTTCCGCTGGTTCGTTCCGTAGGGTGGAATGACGACCCGTCCGTCGGCCACAATCTCGCGCCCATCGGATGCCGTTAACGGTTTGATACTGCCGTCCTTGCCTTTGCGCACCACGTCGTTCCCGACTACCGTAATTTCGCTTCCGTCTTTCAGCTTCAGCGGTTGGCCACGCACCAATTGGACGGTTCCGGTTCGCTGTTTGTTCGCCTGCTCCACGAAGTGCCAATCCGGTGGAATCCAGGCGGGCGCCGAATCTCGACGTTGCACCTGGAATTGCCCGCGCGGCGTATCGAAGCGGAGGACACGACTGCTCCCCTTGACGATCAACTCGCGACCGCTGCCGGTGGCAACCGGGGCGGTGAACAAAACGCTGTCGCCGAGTTTGTACCATACCCGTCGCTCGGCGATGGAGACGATGATGGCCGGCTTGCTGCGCGGGGGCGCTTCGGGGAGCCTGGCAAGGGCAACGCGCAGACTGTCGGCGCCGAGTCCCGCTTCCAGACGCGCCTGTTCCAACGCCTCACTGTTGTCGTTGAACACGAGGCGCGCCACGTCGCGGGCAAAGCGCAATCGAATGGTGGAATACAGCAGCCACGCCGCGAGCGCGCCGGTGATGACCAGCGCCACCAGCATGATCTTGCGCGCCAGACGCCACCGCGCAAATACGTCGCTACCTAAAGTGATTGTATTGGGCATCAGAAGAAGTACACCCGCAGTCCCAGTGTGATGTTGTCGCGGATGGCCTTGAGGTCGAGGGGATCCAGTCGTACGGTACCTGGCATTACATAGCTGCTGTCGGCCAGCGGACCCACGGGCGGCAAGGCATACAGCAGCGTGCCGCCTGACGTCACGATCGCATCGGCGCCAAGCCAACCATCGCCAAACCGTTCGGCCGGCAGCGGCAGGCCACGATCAGACCAGAGCCACGTGGGCAGTTCGAATCGGTCGGTCGTCGACAAATGGCGTTCGACGCGCCGCATGCCTCTCGGGACGGCAACCCAGAACGTATCCGGCGGTGTACCCACCCGTCGCTCGGGACCGAACCGGGCGGGCATGACGCGCAAACGCACCGAGCCCCGGTCGAGGGCCACAAACGACGACTCGCTGCTGACCGCAAGGTGGAGGGCCTCATCACCGAAGGATTGGCGGCGAACCAACTGCAACATCAACCCGGTCTTGTCGGCTTCCGCGGCGACGATCGCGTCGGCCCGGTCTCGATCGAAGGTGGTCATCCCGGCGCGAAGGCGCACCGTCTCCTCGCGATAGCGCCCACGTTTGTACAGCAGCAGTCCATCCAGTGTGGCCAGCCCCACCAGCACGAGGGCCAGGATGATCGTTCGCGGAATGCGTCGAGTCACATTATTCACGTTATTGGTTTCGTCCCGAGTGTCGCGGTAGATTCCCGCTGACGAATTGTAGCGGGTTCCCTTCATTTTGCATGCATGCCTGCCCGTATACCACGTGCTGTCGCGTTAATCATTCTCGATGGATGGGGCTACCGCGAGGAACGCGTGGCCAACGCGATTCTGCTGGCCAACACCCCCAACTGGAACGCGATCTGGTCGAACCGCTCGCGCACTCTGTTGCGCGCGTCGGGTCTGGCCGTGGGTCTTCCCGAGGGCCAGATGGGGAACAGCGAAGTCGGGCACTTGAATCTGGGCGCCGGTCGGGTGGTGATGCAGGATCTGGTACGCATCGGTGCGTCCATCGAAACCGGACGCTTCTTCACGAATGAGCAGTTGGTGGGGGCGTGCCGCCTGGCGCGGGAGCGCAGCAGCACGCTGCATTTGATTGGGTTGTTGGGAAATGGCGGCGTGCATGCGCTGGACCAGCATCTCTTCACCCTCGTGTCGCTCGCCCATCGCGAAGCCGTGGAACGTGTCGCGGTGCATGGACTGCTCGATGGGCGCGACACGCCGCCAAAGAGCGGATTGGCATTCTTGCGGGAAACGCTGGCCGCGATGGCAGGCCATGCCCAGTTGGCATCGCTGTCTGGCCGCTATTTCGGTATGGATCGCGACAATCGCTGGGAACGCACGGGGGCGTGGTACCGAGCGGCAATTCTGGGTGACGGGCCGCATGAGACGGATCCGGTGATCGCCTTGCAGCGCGCGTACGACAACGGTGCCACAGATGAATTTGTGCCGCCCATGGTGATGGTGGACATGCACGACCAGCCGTTGGGACCCGTGCGCGATGGCGACGTGATCGTGTGCTTCAACTTTCGTTCCGATCGCATGCGACAGACCCTGCGCGCGCTCACCGCGCGTGACTTTACCGGCTTCGAAACCGGTACGCGCCCGCAGGTCGATATCGTAACCATGACGCGGTACGAAGACACGTTTCCTTTTCCGGTGGCGTTCGAGCCCCAGCCGATGCACAACCTCGTGGGCCAGGTGATCAGCGACGCCGGTCTCACGCAGTTACGTTCGGCCGAAACGGAGAAGTACCCGCACGTCACCTTCTTTTTCAATGGCGGTCACGAGGCGCCGTTTCCGGGTGAAGAACGTCGCATGGTGCCAAGCCCGAAGGTGGCCACCTACGATTTGCAGCCGGAGATGAGTGCCGCAGGCGTGTGCGACCTTCTCTGTGACGCGCTGGCGAACAAAACGCACGACTTCGTGCTGTGCAATTTTGCCAACACCGATATGGTGGGCCACACCGGCTCCATTCCGGCCGCCATCACGGCCGTCGAGACCGTGGATGCCTGTCTGGGTCGCATTCTTGAGGCCGCGCGTCTGGGTGGTGCACGACTGATCATCACCGCAGATCACGGCAACGCCGACGTGATGGTTGACCCGGTCACCGGTGAACCGCACACCGCGCACACCACCAACCCGGTGCCCCTGGTGGTGATCGATCCCGATGGCGACGTCCCGCTGCGCAGTGGCGGCGCGTTGTGTGATGTTGGTCCGACCGCGCTCGGCCTGCTGGGGCTGACGCCTCCACTCGAAATGACCGGTCGCGACCTCCGCGACCTTTCTCCTGCCCCGACTCACTGAATGACCACAGTCCTCTCGCCAGCCGCTGTCCGTTTTGCACGCCAGCTGCTGGTTGGCGTGCTCAGTACTGCCGCGACCACCGTGCAGGCTCAGGTTGGCCACCGCCCTTCGAACAGCCCGTACGAAGATGTGAAACTGGGGCAGACGGTGTCGCTGAGCGCCGGATGGTTGGCGATCACACGTGATCCCGCCGGTGTTGCACCCGAGGCGGCACCGTTCGGTCAATTGCGATACGACATCGGCATTGGCGGTCCCGCGTCGTTGTTCGCCCGATACACCGTGTCCACGACGCAGCGCTCGCTGTTTGCGCCGTCGGCCATTGCCTCGGCCCGAAAGACGGGAACGCCCGGCGTGGCGATGCACGTTGCCGACGCCGGTATCGATATCGCGCTCACCGGCAAGAAGACATGGCATCACCTGATCCCCTCGCTTGCCGGGGGGGTGGGCATCGCGAGTGACTTCGCCAAAGTGGACAGTGGCGGCTATCAATTCGGCGTGAAGTTCGCGTTATCCTACGGGTTGGCGCTGCGGTACGTGCGCGCGTCAGGGCTGCGGCTTCGCCTGGATGCTACAAGCTTCCGGTGGCAGTACGACTATCCTGATCGCTACTTCGTGAAGGCCGCCGACGGCACTTCAATCCTCACCGACACGCGAAATCGCAGCAAGTGGAAAGGCAACTGGGGACTGGCCGCAGGCGTTTCATATCCTGTGTTCCGCTAACGTCATGCCGCGCACATCGCTGACCCGCCGGGTGCTGTTCTCGGCCGCGCACCGGTATCGTCGGCCCGACTGGAGTGACGCCGAGAACACCGACATTTTCGGGGCCTGTGCGCACCCGAATTTTCACGGGCACAGTTATACCTGCGACGTGACGGTGGCTGGGCCCGTCGATGAAGAAACCGGCTTCGTCGTCGAT
>JANOKE010000636.1:0-1812 GCA_031419135.1 Gemmatimonadaceae bacterium | reverse complement strand
CTTGGTCGCGCAGGGCAACTTCGTCACCAGCACCGGCTGCGACACCATGGGCGAAGTGCGAGACGCCGCCGACGCACTGGAACTCTCGGTGGGCGACGAGTTCTGGCCGGTACCGCGGTATCGGGAGATGCTCTTCCCGGTGTAACGGCGCCACCAAACGAAACGCGAACACATTCAAGGGGGGTCACCGTGTCGGTGGCTCCCCTGCGTGCATCACCGCCCACGGTTCAGGCGTCTGTCGAATCGCGTGGTCAGCGCACCGTCACGCAACGCGCCGCCGTCACCACCATCAACGAATCGGCCCAGTCAAATCCGTCGTCTGGCAGGCGCAGGCTGTCAGTCGCATTCGCCTGCATCGCCACGCTGATGCCGGTTGCCTCGTACCATCGCATCCAGCTCACGTAGCCAGGCATGTAGCCACTGTGGCCGAAGGTAACGCCGAGCGCGCCGGAGTCCACGTGAACGCCCATCCCCCGCCAGTGCCGAGCGGAATCGGCGAGACCGGCGGGTTTGGCAACGACCGTCGGCCAGAGCGAATCCGGAAACGCCTGGCCCGTGCGAAAGGCCACCATCCATCGCGCGAGATCTCCCGGCGTTGAAGCGAATCCGCCACCGCCCCACTCAAACTGTGGATTATAAATCAGCGCATCCTTGTCGCGCATGGCATCACGACCAAACATGCTGCTCGCACCTTCATACCCGTCAACGAGCTGCGCAATGCGCGGTGTGGTTGACGGGACTGTTCCCGTGAGCGACAGTGGACGCAGGTAGGCGTTCTCGATCGCTTGATACACACCCCCCGTCTCGCGACTGTCGAGCGCCATCGCCAACAGCACGTAGTTCAGGTCACTGTACCGAAACGTGCCCGCTGAATCGCGTGGTGGCGGGTTGCGACGCACGACTCCAAGCCAATCTTCACGCGCTCGAACGCGCAGAGGGTCGCGGACCAAGGCCGTCATGAACTCGGCATCGTACTCCCCAATGCCGCTGCGGTGCGCAAGCAGCATGCGTGGTGTAATCCACGCGAACGCCGGAATTCGCGTGTTGGCGATGAACGTGGACAGCGGATCATCCAGCGGAAACCGGCCTTCGGCGCTCCGACGTAGAGCCAGCGCAGCAAAGAACGTCTTGCCTACGCTTCCAGCCAGGAACCGGTCGTTCGGCGTCAGTACATGTCCGCCCTTGAGTGCGGACACTCCAACAGTGATCAGAGCGGGCGCCGATCGCACGGCGGGCACGAGGACTGCGCCGCTGATGCCGGGAACCGGATTGCGCCGATGCATGGCGACCAGCACCGACGTCAGGTCTACCGCGAGTGATTCGGGCGCGCATCGGGCGGCACGCTGACGGGCCGCGATCACGTCGCCTGACACGCGCGCGTTGTCTATGCAACCCATTGCCAGCGCACTCAACGCCAGTGCGAGAGTTCGTCGCGTGCCGTGGGTCCAAGGCCACCGGATCATCGATGGATTGTCAGCAAGGTCAAGACGTTGGGGTGAGGGTCACGCAGTAGACAGCCCGTAGCCAAGATTGGTTGTGCGGCATTTGGCGCTTGCCACCCGGGACCAGATGGTCGTAACGTCCAAATCTTCCTCCTCCCAACTGCCTGTGCTCACCGTCTTCGTCGCCCTCCTGCAAGCCGCCGTGGTTCAGCCACCACAACGCGCCGTCCCCGATCCCGGCGTGTTCGCGGTTGGCCAACGCATAACACCCGCTGGCGTGCAAAGCGTGTTCGACGGTCGCGTGTCGGGCGTGCGTTTTGGGGTAACAGCCGGCGACGTGTGGGCCGTGGTTCCCGGGAGTGCGTGGCGC
>JANOKE010000635.1:0-2335 GCA_031419135.1 Gemmatimonadaceae bacterium | reverse complement strand
ACCGACACCAAGCGGCACCACGAATCGCGCGCCGGTGTTGGCCAATGCGAGGACCGTTGGCGCGTCGAGGTGATCGTAATGGTCGTGCGAAATGAGCACGGCGTCGATGCGTGGCAGCGTGTCGAGGGCGATCACCGGCGGATACCACCGCGACGGTCCAACGCCTGGCAACGGCGTGGGGCGCGTACTCCACACCGGGTCGAGCAGCAGTCGCGCGCCGTCAATTTCCACCAACGTGGTCGAGTGTCCCATCCACGTCACGCGGAGTCCCGACGCGGGCCGTTGCGCAAATCGTGCTGGATCGATGGGCGTTATCGGCAACGATGACAACGGGGCGCCCACCGGACTCGCATGGCGCATGGCCAGCAACCCGCCCATGATATCGTTGATGAGCGGTTGTGGATTTTCGAAGTGTCCCGCGTGCCATTGTGCCGACCGCGCCATCTGTGTGCGCCGCTCGCCACGGGCGAGGTGCCCCATGGGTCGCCACGCCACCGCGGTGGCCACGAGCGCCGCGCCCATAACCAGCGACAGCACCACGAACAGGACGCGTCGGACACGTGACAACGCGCCGAACGGGAGTGTCAACACACTCCGCATCAACGTACTTCCCCCAAGCGAGCCACGCTGACCGCCGCAGTCATGTACCGGTACGCCAACCACGCGCTCAGCGCGCCGCTCACATGCCACAACGCGTGTCCCTGCCACACGCTGTCCGGCGCACACACCACGCGCGTGATGTCGAGTATCCAGACGCCGAATCCAAACGCCAGCACACCGACAGCCGCCGCCAGCGCGCGCCGCGGCGCGGTCACGATTCCGCGATGGCGATGGGTCCACTCCGACCAGAGGATGGCCAGCACCAGGGCAGCAAACGCGTAGCGACGAAGCGACGGGAGCCCTGCCAGCAGCGCGAGCAGGGCCGCATTGCCGCCCACATACAGCACGTTCTGGTTGACCGCACTCCACCGGCGTGAGCGCGACAGGCTGTCCAACAGCAGAAACGTGGCCACGAGGTACATGCCCAGCACGTCGATCGTCTGGCCCCAGAACGTCAGTGACGCGTGGAAAAACGCCGAGCCCACGCCAACCACGAACACGGCGCAGGCGAATCGCCACGCCGCGGAACTGCGCGAACGCACCAAGACAAACAACGCCACCACGACAAACGCCCCGCTGCTGATAGCGTTCGATGGTTGCCGCACGATGCCCTCCCGCACCGACTCGCAGAAGCAGCGATCGGGCAGGCAACTGGCCTCACGCCAGGTAGTCCACGGTTGGGTCATGATCTTGTGCGGGGCGAATGCTCTGGACGTCAGAATCGGCAGGATCAACGTGACGCGGATAGGTACACTGTGACAGTGTGCGCCAGGTCACCAGTGCGTCCGAGCCCAGTTGGATAGCATTCTGAACCTATGGAACGCACCAGCAGGTCACCCGTAAACGTGATGCAACGCGTTGCGCTCGCAACCGCCGTGCTGCCCGCGTTGATGTTCGCCGCGTGCTACGTCGACCACGCGGTCGCGGTGCGCAACACCGATACCGGGAGGGGCGGCGCTGTGGCAATCGCCGGGTCGCCCGCCGATGAGTCTCCTGCGGCGCGACGGACCATCTCCATCGGTGACAGCGTCCGTCTCCAGCCCCCACCACAAACGCGACGTGATCGCGTGGTGCAATGGACAAGCTCCGTTCCGTCGGTTGCCGTTGTCTCGCCACAGGGCCTGCTGATCGGATTGTCGTTGGGGAACTCGTTCATCACCGGCAGCAGCAAGGGTGGGGTCCTGCGCCTGCACGTGACGGTCGATTCGGTCAGGCCGCCCCCGCCACCGCCGCCGCTGCCGCCCTCGGGCGCGCTTGGCCTGAACGCGGCCCTGGGCCGACGGCTTTTCCCGGCGAATAATCCGTGGAATCAGCCGGTTGACACGGCACAGATCGATCCCAATTCGGACGCGATCATTGCAAAGGTCGGTGTCGCGAAAGCATTTCATCCCGACTTCGGCGCCGACTGGAATGGCGGGCCGTTTGGCATTCCCTTCGTGGTGGTGACGGGATCGCAGGCACGCGTGCCGGTGACGTTCGACTACGCGGACGAAAGCGACATCGGGCCCTATCCCGTGCCACGCAATGCGCCCATCGAAGGTGGGGCATCGTCCACAGGTGACCGCCATGTCATCGTGGTCGACCGTGACAATTGGAAGTTGTATGAGCTGTACGCCGCCTATCCGCAGGCCGGTGGTGGTTGGCATGCCGGGTCGGGCGCGATTTTCGATCTGAACAGCAATGCGCTGCGCCCGGCAGGATGGACCTCGGCCGACGCCGCCGGATTGCCGATTCT
>JANOKE010000634.1:0-1396 GCA_031419135.1 Gemmatimonadaceae bacterium | reverse complement strand
ATGTGCGGATGCTGCAGATTCGCGGTCGTTTTGATTTCTGCCAAAAAGCGGTCGGCACCCAGCACCGCTGCAAGTTCCGGATGCAGCACCTTGATGGCCACTTGCCGCGCGTGACGCACGTCGCGGGCAAGATAGACGGTGGCCATGCCGCCGCGACCGAGCTCGCGCTCGACGGTGTAGCGGTCGGCCAAAGCCGCGGTCAGTCGCTCAATCACGCGAGATCAGTCAAAGCGCCGGTCGGCGAGCGCCATGATGCGTCGCCTGCTCAAAGGCATACGCCATTTGCAACACGCCCCGGTCGTTGCGTGGACGTCCGACAATCTGCAGACCGACCGGCAGGCCACTGCGGGTGAATCCCCCGGGCACCGAGATGCACGGTGACGCCATGAACGTGACGTACCAGCACGAACGCATCCAATCGATATAGGTCGGCATCGCCGTGCCCGCCACCGACGTCGGATACTCAGTCGTGATATCGAACGGCTCTACCTGCGTCACCGGCAGGACGAAGTAGTCGTACCGATCAAAGAATCGGCTTGCGTCGAGATACATGCGTGCCTGTCGGGCGGCGGCTCTCGCCACATCCGCGCCAGTGGTGCGCTCCGCCTCGGCAATCTCCCACTTGACCGTGTCCTTGAACATCGTGGGATTCTCGCGGGCAGGCCGCGCGTAGTTCGCGTGATATGAAAGGTGACGAAGAGTGGGGAACGCCTCGTCGACACCGGTGAAATCGGGCTCCGCTTCTTCGACGGTGCAGCCGAGGTCGATGAATACTTGTCGATTGGCATTGACGACGCGTGTGATCTCGGATTCGAATGGGATGCCGCCGAGATCCTTGTACCACGCGATGCGCGTCCCCTTCACGGGGCGCGCAAGCGGCGCGCGGAACGTTTCGCCGCCATCGTCAAGACACAGTGGATCGGGATTGTGATGTCCGACCATGCTGCTCAGAAACAGCGCCACATCGGCGACGGTGCGGGCCATTGGTCCGCCGGTGGAGAGCGGGGACCACGAACCGTCATCATCAGGCACGCGACCGGGAGAGGGGCGGAAGCCCACGATGTTGTTGAACGCCGCTGGATTTCGGAGCGAACCACCCGTGTCGCTTCCGCCGGCAATCGGTACCATACCGCATCGGAGTGCGGCGGCCGCGCCACCACTGCTGCCGCCGACGGTCTTGGCCGAGTTGTACGGATTGAGTGTGGCGCCAAACACCGCATTAAACGTGTTCGAGCCAGCACCCCATTCTGGCGTGTTGGTCTTGCCCAACATGATTGCCCCCGCGGCGCGCACGCGCTGCACGATGAGCGCATCGGTGGTGGGCACATTGTCGCGAAAGAGCGGTGATCCGAACGTGGTGCGAACGCCGGCGGTGTTCACGAGATCCTTGTGTGCC
>JANOKE010000633.1:0-1112 GCA_031419135.1 Gemmatimonadaceae bacterium | reverse complement strand
TGGCTATCGCAAGGGCATCCTCGTGGGACTGGCACTCTGCGCGCTGGGTACGCTGCTCTTCCAACCCGCCGCCACGGCCCGCTGGTACCCATTCTTTCTGCTGGCGCTGTTCGTGATGGCCTGCGGCCAATGCGTGCTGGAAGTCGCGGCCAACCCGTATGTCACCGTACTCGGGCCCTCGGGCAGTGCGGCCCGCCGTCTCAACACGGCGCAGATGTTCAACGCGCTTGGCGCCGTTATCACACCCATACTCGGCGCGCAGTTCATCCTGTCCGGCGTTGAACATTCCACCACCGAATTGGCAACGATGACGCCGGCCGCCATCGAGACGTGGCGCAGTACCGAAGCCGCCGGGGTGAAAGGACCGTATCTGGTTATCACGGCACTCTTCGTACTGGTTGGCGTGATGATTGCGATGTCCAAGCTGCCTGAGGTGAAGGAACCGGGTGAGGGGAGTGGACGCGGACTCGCCAGCGCCTGGCGTCACGCGCATTTGCGACGCGGGGTGTTGGCCCAGTTCTGTTACGTGGGCGCGCAGGTAGGGGTGGCGTCGTTCGTGATTCGCTTTGCGCAGCAAGCGCTCCCCGGGACGGCCGAGCGCGTGGCGGCAGATTTTCTGAAGTGGCACCTGGCAGGATTTCTTGCCGGACGAATCCTCGGCACGGCGTTAATGACGCGCATTCCGGCGCCGCCTATGCTGGCCGCCGTCGCAGTCCTGAGCATCGCGGCGGCCACGTTTGCCGCAGCGGGTTCCGGCGCGGCCGCCGTATGGATGATCGTGCTCCTCGGACTGTTTCACTCCATCCAGTTCCCAACCATCTTTGCGCTCGCTATCGATGGCATCGGTGAGGATACAAAACTCGGCTCGTCATTGCTGGTCATGAGCATCGTGGGTGGCGCCATCATTCCAGCCATCATGGGCGCGATTTCCGATGCACAGGGCATTCAGACCGCTTTCTGGATTCCCGCGCTCTGCTACCTTGTGGTGCTGCATTTCGCACTGCGCGGCTACCGGCACACCGCGGCAGTCACGTCATGAGTCCGGGTTCACATCACCGCACGTGCCTTGCACTCGATCTTAATAACGATCCCGCACTCATCGCCGAGTATTG
>JANOKE010000632.1:0-4826 GCA_031419135.1 Gemmatimonadaceae bacterium | reverse complement strand
CTACCCTCACCGCTCACCCCTGCAACGCTCAACCCTTTACCGCTCACCCCTCAGGCCCCTCATCCCTCCAACCTCTCAACGATACCAGTGGCCGCCCGCGTTGACGTAGCGCGCAATCGCCTGCACGTTATGCACGTCCCGTACATCTCCACTCTCATACCTCTGACAATGACTCGGTTCACCTCGCAATGCATTCGTGTGGCCATGCTCGTCGCCAGTGCGCTGCTGGTTACCGCACCGCGCCACGCCCATGCGCAACTCGCCGACACCAAGGCCCTCACCGTCGCTGCGGTGAAAACGATGCTCGCCGCTGCCGAGGCTGCGGCCAGGCAGAACAACTGGAACTTGTCGATCGCTGTGGTCGATGCCGGTGGCGATCTCGTCGGCTTCCTCAAGCTCGATGGTGCCAGTGTGGGAACCGTGCAGATCTCACAAGGCAAAGCCCGTACCGCAGCGCGCTTCGGTCGCCCCACCAAAGTGTACGCCGATCGCGTGTTGAGTGACACGCTCACCTTTCTGTCAATCGACGGATTGGTTGCACTGCAGGGTGGATTGCCGATTATCGTGGGCGGCAAGGTCATTGGCGCCGTTGGCGTGAGCGGGGCAACGAGCGCGCAGGATGAGCAAGTGGCTGCGGCGGCGATCGCCACGATCAAGCCGTAGGAACGCTGCGGCGTCGGCTACACGCGATCCAGCGGCTGATGCGGTTCAGGTGGCAGGAACACCGTAATGTCGTCGCCGGCGGTCACGACGCCACCGCTCAACACCACACCCATGATCCCCGACTTGCGAATCACCGAACCGTCGGACCGCTTTTCCAGCACGGCCTTGGTGAGTCCCGCGCGAAAATCGTTCAGTTGATGACAGGGATTGCGCAGCCCGGTGATGCGCACGCGTGCCGTGTCGCCAAGTCGCAATTCGGTATCGACCGGTAAACCCAACAGGTCGATACCGCGCGTCGTAACGTTCTCGCCAATGTCGCCGGGCGCGATCGTGAATCCCTTGGCCATCAGCTCTTCGAATAACTCAGCGTGCATCAAATGGACCTGACGCAGATTTGGTTGATCCGGATTTTGCGCCACGCGCGACCGATGCTGAACGGTGACGCCCAGATGTGAGTCGCCCTCTACTCCCAGTCCTTCCACGAGTCGAATCTGTGGCACCACCGACTTGGAGAACTCGTGCGCGCCACTGCGACACACGGCGATCACCCGCGGGGATTCGGATACCACCTCGGCGCGGCGCTGTCGCACCACCTCCACATGATGCTGATTGTGATACAGGGTGAAGAAGAGCATTTCGCGTACCGTCAACAAACCCATCAGCGGATGCGGCATCTGACAGCGATCGAGGGCACGCTCCGGCCATCTTATCAGGGCCGCCGCGAGTGCATTGATGGCAGCCGCATGCGACGACATGATTCGCGCCCGTTCGGCTTCTGCATTGACAACGTGCGCAAGCGGGGTTGGCGCAAACTTCCCCGCCTGACCGCCACTCGCCAGAGCGCGGCGATAGTCCGTACGCATCTGCTCATAGCTGCGAGACGGTCGTTTCGACCCGCCAAACCGCAGGCGCACCACGAGCCGAGGGAGTTCGAGCCCCCGCGTCAGAGGTCGAATGGACTTGGTCAGGTGCCGAACGTTGTCGGCCGCCGACCACGCGGAGCCAATGGGCGCCAGAAACCCGGCCGTGTTGAATGACGCCCAATACGCGACGCTCTCGGCATGAATACTGTTCAGCGCGTCACGAATTGACTGGGCCGACTGCGGTGATGCATCCGCCACGGTGTGAACCTGGATTCAGTGGGTACCCCCGCCGCCAGTGTGACGAGGGCGTTGTATGAATAATGTCGCCGAGAGTCACTCGACGCCTCTCACCTTGCCTCTCGCCACACATGTCGCCAGAATCGACACATGGAATTTCGTGCGCTCGACCGCATTATCAACACCGACTGACTGCCATGAAACGACTCGTCGCTCTGCTGGCCCTGCCGCTCGCTTCGCTGACGGCCCAACAACCACCCGTCCTCGCCCGTATCGTCGTCTCGCCGGCCAGTCGCAGGTGTGCCCATTGACAGATGGGGTGGCGGCATCCTGCCGCCCGTTGTGGACACGCCAACTGGTCGCGATCTCTCATCGAGTGCGCTATCAGAACAACAGATGTGTGCAGAAAAACAACAAGCGCCACGAGCCATCAAGCTTACGGCCGCTTGCGAATCGAGTCCGCCAACTGCAGGGGCACTCGCACCCCGTACGGGGAAGACCTCGCCACGCGCTTGAAGTACTCGTACGCGGCATCGGCCACCAAACGAATGGCACGTGTGGTCGCGACCTCGTCGGAGTAGTTCACCATCACCGTGAGAACGTACGGGTTGGCGGGTAGCGCGAACAGTCCCCACGAAGTCTCCACACCTTCCACCGTGCCCGGCTTCCAGGCCACCCGCACGCTGGCGGGCACGCTGGACGGAAATTCCCCGCTCTTTGGAATCTCGAGCATTCGCCGCACCTCGTCGCAACGCGCCTTGGACATAGGCAACTCGCAGCTGTGAATGCGTCGCATCAGCTCCGCCGCATGCGCAGGGGTCGCGATGTTCTCGTTGCCGATCGCACTTTCCTTGGGCTGGATCATGCGACGTTGCAGCCTGATCTCGCGAACGCCCAGCGTCGCCATCGTGCTGTTCACGGCGCTCATGCCGACTTTGCCGATCAGCATGTTGGTCGCCGTGTTGTCCGACAGCACGATCATCAGCACCGCCAGATCGCGCAACGACAGCATTGACTGTCCGTCGCCAAACCACTGTGACACACCGGTTCCCCCCACCTGATCGGCCGCGCGAACAGGCACGCGCTCGTCCAGATTAAGCGTTCCCGATTCGCCTTGCCTGAATAACTCGACCAGCAGCGGGATCTTAATTGCACTGCCCTGTGGAAACACCAACGTGTCGTTCACCCCAAAGCGTTCACCACTCTTGAGATCAATGACCCCGATCCCAACCACGCCATCGGTGCTGCGGGCGAGCTCGGCGAGACGCGTGCGGAACTTGGCGGTAAGCTGACCACGCTGATCAGGCTGGGCCTGTGCTGACGTTGAGCACCAGCAAAGCAGAAGGGCTGCATAGAGCGCGAGCCGCATGTGATTCGTCCCATGGTTAAGGTGCCGGAATGTGCATCGCGCCATGCTGTCATACCAGCTTTGATTCTTACCACAAATTGAACCGCAGCGTTCGCGGTGTGCGCAGAGCGCACGCTGCTCCCCTGCGAACTCTGCGGTAGAATTGCTTTTTTGGGATTTGCCTTGGCTCGTCTCCCACCGTAAGCTCAACCCATGTCCACTCGTCGCTCCTTCATGAAAGATGCCGCGCTCCTTGGCGCCGCGTCCCTTGCCGCCAGCACGCCTGCGCTGGGCGCCAACGCCGACAGCGCGCCATTCGACAGGCTTCCGCCGCTCCACCCGCCTGCGGGCTCGCCACAGCAGGTCGCGCGAGACGAAGCGTTCTGGAAGCAGGTGGCCGAGCGATATCGTGTGAAGGATGGCGTGATGAACATGGAGGCCGGTTTTTTCGGCATGATGGCCACGCCGGTGCTCGAGGCCTATCACCGCAACATCGATCGTGCCAATCGCGACAGTTCGTTCTTTGCGCGCCGTGAGTTTCCCGCGCTGCAGCAAGCCGTGCGAGTGCGGGTGGCCGAATTCGTTGGATCCAAGCCCACCGAGATCGCGTTCTCGCGGAACGCCACCGAGGCGTTGCAGGGATTGATAGGCCAGTACAACAAAGTGAAGACCGGCGACACCATCATGTATGCCGACCTGGATTACAACGCGATGCAGTTTGCGATGAATGCGCTGGCGGTGCGTACGGGCGCGACACTGGCCCGACTCGACATTCCTGAACCGGCTTCACACAGCGCGATCCTGGCCGCGTACACCAGAGCACTCGACGCGAACCCAAAAACCAGGCTGTTGCTGCTTACGCATTGCAATAACAAGACCGGCCTGCTGCTGCCCGTGAAGGACATCGTCGCCATCGCGCGTCCGCGTGGCATTGATGTGGTGGTTGATGCGGCGCATTCGTTTGGTCAGGTGCCGCTCACCATGGCACAACTCGATGCAGACTTTGTGGGTCTTAATCTGCACAAGTGGATTGGCGCGCCTGTTGGTGCCGGCGTCATGTACATCCGCGAAGACAAGCTCAGCGCCATCGATCGCGCGCATGGGGACGAGGGTTCTCTTAGCAGTATCGACAGTCGCATGCACACCGGCACCAGCAACTTCGCAACGATTCTCACCATTCCCGATGCGCTCGACTTCCAGGCCACCATCGGTGTCGAGAACAAGGCGGCGCGCCTGCGCTTCCTGCGTGATCGCTGGGTCAGCGCCGTGCGCAACGTAAACGGCGTTCAGGTGCTTACTCCCGACGATCCGCAACTGGTGGGCGCGATCACCGGATTCCGGTTACATGGTCGCGGAACGCGCGAGGCCAATCAGACCATCACGAAGGCGTTGCTCGACGAGTTCGGGATTTTCACGTTCTATCGCACGGGACTGGCCAAGGGCGACTGTGTTCGCGTCACACCGGCGCTCTACAACCGCGTGGCAGATGCCGACAAGCTGGCAACAGCGATCAAGGCGATAGCGGCACGCGGGTAGGGTCGCTCCTTGACCGCACCAGCGCCGCCGCAATGGCCCGTTCCACGATCGGCCCCATGACTCGGTACCCCGCTTTGTTCGGATGAACCCCGTCGGCTGCAAGCTCAATCGGCAGCCCCTGTCGCCCATCGGCCATCGCTCCATGGAAGTCCGCGTACTCCGCGCCGTGCGACGCCGCA
>JANOKE010000631.1:0-9961 GCA_031419135.1 Gemmatimonadaceae bacterium | reverse complement strand
GGGATTGGGCGTTTCGTCCGTCGTTACAGGGAAGTTCACGTCAGTACCGTACGTGCCGCCCTTAGAACTGCCCTGTCGGCAACACCTGAGCCTGCGTGCGTCCATACCGTCGTATCAGTCGACGCATGTCGCTGAGCCGCTGGCCGCGGCTGAACGCCCAGAAAGCCTTTTCGCGGAAGTAAAGATCGACTGCGGCGGGTTGCGACGTCGGCATTGCCAGCGCGGCCATTACCGGCACGGTGAACACGCCAATCTTCTGCGAGGTGGTGCGCAACTTATTCAGGATGGTCATCATGCCGGGAATGTCTTGCGCCAACAGTCGTGCTTCGGCCTCGATGAGGCGCGCGTCGATACCCGTAACCAGAGGCACGGGGTCACTGCGTCCGTAAATCGTCTGTTGGACAAACCACGTATTGGTGTCGAACGACTTGAGCAAGGTGCTATTGAGTGTCGTACGGCTTTTCGGAACGCGCGGATCGTTGGCTGACGCAAACGGGATGGCGTTCTGGATGATTCCACCGGTATCGAAGCTATCGCCCACCACCCACCGAAGGCGTCGCACCGCTTCCAACGCATCGCCAGCGCTCAACGAGGCATCGGCCAGCTCCTGCGCCGTGATCACATCGGAGCCGCGTGATGCGGTGGTCGCGGTGCTGGGCGCCCCGCCGCCAGAGCCTCGTGCGCATCCGACGGCCAGCAGCAGCAGCACAGTGCTACGCGAAAATGCCGGTTCATCCAGATGCCTCAGCGCATAGTGGTAGCGCCAATGTACGCACCCGGTGCGGACCGCCAGTCACGCCCAAATAACGGCCGCTATCTCCCCGAACCGCTCGGCAGCAGCGCCGTCAGCAACGCCAGCACGTTGCCCCCCATGATCCCACGCACATCATCCGGCGAAAATCCGCTCTGCAACAACCCCTCGGTCACAAGCGCAAGCGCGCGCGTATCCCATGGCTCGGTCGTAGCCCCGTCAAAGTCCGAACCCAGCGCCACGTGCTGCACACCCATAACCGTGGCCGCGTGCCGAATCGCCTTCACGATCGACGGCACGGTCATCTCGCACACGGCTCCGTCCCAATATCCAATTCCCACCAGTCCGCCGCTCGCGGCAATCGCGCGAAGCTGATCGTCGGTGAGATTGCGCGGGCCTGGGCACGTAGCCGCCACACCGCCGTGCGACACCACGACCGGTCGCTTTGCCATCGCCAGCACGTCCACTTTCATTTGCGGTGACGTGTGCGCCAGATCCACGATAATGCCGAGTTGCTCCATGCGCGTCACCACTTCACGTCCGAACGGCGTGAGCCCGGCGTGACTGACGCCGTGCGCACTGCCGCCAAGTTCGTTGTCAAAGAAATGCGTGAGACCCATCATGCGAAACCCGGCAGCATACAGCGTATCCACGTTGGCAAGATTGCCGTCGAGCGCGTGCAATCCCTCAATCGCCAGCAGTCCGGCCACCAGTGTCGGCTGCGCCGAACGACGCTGCAGAAATCCGGCCAGATCTGCCTGCGACTCGACAACGGTCAATGCACCCTGCGAACGCGTAGCCGCATCGTGCAATCGGCTTGCCTGATGCAGCGCCCGCGCCCGCAAACTGCGCCACGTGGCGATGGGCCACCGTTGCGCAATGGCCAGCAACAGGATGTTATCGGTGTCGCCCGTATTGGAATCGTAGTTGATACCGCGCGGTGTTTTCGTCACCACCGAGAACACCTGCAGCGCGACGTTGCCATCCTGCAGCCGGGGAACGTCTACGTGACCGCGCGACGCGCGCGCGAGTGGGTCACGCGCCCAGAGCAACTGGTCCGCATGCAGGTCGGCAACCCACAGCTGTGTGTGCAACGCCAGCGCCGCCGACGACGGCGTTGGCAGCGTGGTGGTCAACACCGTGTTCATGTCGCCGTCAACTTTTCCCGGCACCACGGCAAAGGCGGCCACGATCAAGACCACCAACACCACGAGCAGTCGGCGACCGCGACGTCGAGCCATCAGCGTAGTCCCCTGGGCATGGGTTCTCCGTTCATCTCACGCGGATTGGGTCGCGTGACACTCGTACTCCGATCCCGCAGGTCGCCGCACCGGTCGAGTGCTTCCGCAGAACGCCGATCGATGGTGTCGGCCAACGCGATCCGATCCACGTTCAGCGTTTCTGCCGGCGTCCGCGCAGCCTTCCACGACTGCTCGCACTGCGCGCGCGCCCGATCGATCGCCGCTAAACGATCCAGCCCGCGCTGCGTCGCCTTCGAGAGTCCCAGCCAGCCGACAATCGCGATCGCAACCGCCAGCGCCGATCCTGCCAACGCCTTGGTACGGAATGCCTGCGTATCAGCGTCGTCGATCAATGCCGACATAGTACGGGACCTCTTAGACGGGCGACAGGAGACGGGAGACGGGAGACGGGAGACATCCAGTCGCCGAGGCACCGGTGCCAACAACACTGACGAAGTCCAAACAATCCATCGCGTCAGGCATGCTGCATGTCAGCCCCCCTGGGCCGCACGGAGCGCCGTCGCCAAGTCCTTGAGCAGGTCGCGTACGTCTTCCAGTCCAATCGACAGTCGCACAAACCCCTCGCTCACGGCATCAGCGCCCCAGCGCGCACGACGTTCCGCGCTCGTGTGGATGCCACCAAAGCTCGTGGCCTCGAACACCAGCGACGACGCGGCAAAGAATCGCTCCACCGATTCGCGATCGGCGAGTTCGAACCCGATCACCGGTCCGAACATCGTCATCTGTTTCGACGCCGTCGCGAACGATGGATCGGACGGCAGCCCGGGATACCGCACGCGCGTTACCGTGGGGTGCGCCGCCAGATACATCGCGATGTCCAGCGCTGACGCGCACTGTCGTGCCAAACGCACCGACAGCGTACCCAGTGACCGATGAGCCAGCCACACCTCCATCGGTCCCGGGATCGAGCCCATGCGGGTGCGATAGGTCCGAATGGTTTCTGCCCAGAGCGGATCCTTCGTGGCAACATGGCCAAGTATCACGTCGGCATGACCGGTCATCGCCTTCGTGTCCGACACGACCACGAAGTCAGCGCCCAGGACCAGCGGCCGCTGACCCAGCGCGGTGGCCGTCGTGTTGTCGACGGCCACCAGCGCGCCCGTCGCATGCGCGGCATGGCACAGCTCCGCGATATCGCACACGTCCAGTTCGGGATTCGTTGGCGACTCCAACCATAACAATCGTGCGCCCTTCAGAAACGCGCGCTGCGCCTCATTGGCGGTTGGCGCCGTCACGACCACAACGCCCAGTGGCGCGAAATGCTCGTTCGCGATGAGTCGGGTGGTGTAATAGCTCTCAGCCGGCATCACCACCGTGTCGCCTGGTTTGAGCACCGTGCTCAGCACCGCCGCGCTGGCCGCCATGCCCGACGGGAACAGCACGGCGGGGCCACCCTCGATAGACTCCAGCGCCTGTTCGTACAACTGCCACGTGGGATTGTGAAATCGGCCGTACGTAAACGCCGAGTCGGCCGGATTGCCCGGCGTATGATAGGGCGCTGCGAAAGTGGGACCCGGGAGATACGGCGCCCCTGCCCTCTGAGGTGGCAACCCGGCATGCACCACGAGCGTGCCGTCGTGCCATGCGTCGCTTGCGCTCATATGGAGAGATAGTCGGGCAATGGTTCCACGAGCGCCGGAATGCTGAGCGTTTTGGCCGTGGCGCTGTCGCCGGTGATCAGACGGCGATGATAGTCGATTTGACCAAGGTGATAGGACGCATGACACGCCAGGTGCATCAGGAACACGTCGGTGCGCAAATGCGTCTCCGCCAGCGTCTGCGGATACTCGGCGTCCAATCGCGCCAGATCGAGTGTGCTCAGCGCGCGCATCACCTCGATCTGCGCGTCGGCGAGTTCGAGCATCACGGTGGCGCGCGAGAGGCCAGTCGCGGTGAATTCACGCTCACGGTCGCGTACGTATTCGCTGCCTCCGAGCACCGAACCAATGAACCCACGCAGGTTTCCGGCCAGATGAAGCGCCAGCGTTCCACCGGAATTCGAAATACCGGGGGCGACACGCCACAGCGACTCATCATCGGGATAGGCGGTAACTTCACGTTGCAATGCAGCCAGGTCGCGCAGCACCAGACGCAGAACGGTGTCACGCAGAACATCACGGGAATCCATTGAATTGTCTCCAGGGGTTACGTATGCCAACACGGTCAGGCGACGGGCGAGAACTCAACGTCGTCAAGCGCCCGCGCTTCGTCGATCAACATGATGGGAATGCCATCCTGCACAGCGTATACGAGACGACACACACGACAAATCAGGACTTCCTCTGGCGCGAGTCGATGGTCAAGATCGCCCTTGCACTTGGGGCAGACCAGGATTTTCAGCAGTTCGGGGGACAACGTCATGTCAGACTCCTTGCGGACGGAATGCCGTTGGCGCGTCCAACGTCGTTTCGAAACGCGGACCGCCAATGATATCGATGCAGTAAGGAATGGCCGCGAACACCGCGCCGAGGCACTCCTCGATCGCGGCGGGCTTGCCGGGCAGATTGAGAATCAGTGAGCTTCCGCGCGTTCCCGCCAGCTGCCGCGACAGGATTGCCGTGGGAACGGTGCGCACCGATACGGCGCGCATCTGTTCGCCGAAACCAGGAAGCAGCCGATCGCACACGGCCATGGTCGCCTCCGGGGTCACGTCACGCGGCGCGGGTCCCGTGCCACCAGTGGTCACGATGAACGGGCAGTGCAAGTCGTCGGCCAGTTCGCGAAGCGTCGCTTCAATCAGCGGCTGCTCGTCGGCAATCACACGAACCACCGGGTGCCACGCGCTGCTGATCCAGCGCTCGAGCACCGACACAATCGCCGGCCCCGAGCGATCCTCGTAGATCCCGGCACTGGCGCGATCAGAAATGGTCACGACGCCGATGGGATACGCGGCCGGATTGGCAGAAATGGACATGCAGGGAAGCTACTACCGCGGGGCTGCGTGGGTCATAGCCGTTCGTGACGACGCGCGCGCGGTCGGCTGGCCCCTCTCGAAATCCCGACCACCAGAAATATTGAACCGCAGGGGGCGCCGGGGACGCCGGTGACTGTAGAGCGTTGCCTGCGCCGTCCGCGTCCCCTGCGGTTCAATATTTGGGAGAACATGCGCGCACGCTACACGCCTTTCGCCACGCCAAGCACATCGGTCAGCAACCACCAGAAACCAACCGCCAGCATCGCAAACGGGATGACGTAACGCACCATCGATACCAGAACATCACGGGCCAGCCCCGGCTCGCCAAACTGCTCCAGCAGAGCGCCACGCTTCAGGAACCATCCCGCGGTCAACACTGTCAACAACGCACCAAGCGTTTGCATGCCGGAGCCAAAGGTCAGGTCCCACGTCACGAAAATGTCGAGATTGAGCATTGGGACAAGCGCCACGATCCACACCATCAGCGCCATCAGCCAAATAGCACGCCGACGTGAAATACGCGTGTTGTCGACAACACCGGCAATCAGCACTTCGAAGGCGGCGACATCGGAGAGATACGCGGCGCCGAACAGACCGAGAAAGAAGAGCAGTCCGAAAAACGCGCCGCCCGGCATCTGCGCAAACACGCGGGGAATCGTATCGAACAACAGTCGCGGTCCCGACGCGGGCTCCATACCAAACGCGAATACGGCCGGAAAGATGACCAGACCGGCCATGATGCCAGCCGCCGTGTCGCCAAACACGGTCCAGGCCGCGCTCCCGCGCAGCGGTTCACCAGCGGAGAGATACGACCCGTACGTCACCATAAACGTGCCACCCAGCGACAATGAAAAAATGGCTTGCCCCATGGCTGCCACCATCACGCTTGGTGTGAGATCGTGCCACTGAAATTTGCCCAGATAAAAGTTGAGACCGGCGCCAGCCCCAGGCAGTGTTACCGCGCGCGCGATGAGAATCAGCAAAATCACATACAATGCGGGCATGATGATGCGACTCGAGCGCTCGATACCCGCGCGGAGTCCACGGTCCAGCACAAGTGCGCAGGAAACAATCACGACACCGGTGCACGCCACCTGCAGCGCAAACGACTCACGACTGAACCCCGACTGCGGTGGCAGAATGGCTGCCGCGTCCAGCGTCATACCAAACATGGCCATGAGTTCGCTCAGGGCGAAATACAATACCCACCCCACCACATTCGTGTAGTACGCCGTGGCCGCGATCACGACGCAAAACAAGGCGCCACCGACGTAGCGGCCGCCGGGAAGTCCACCGCGCTCGAACGCGCCCAGCGTACCACGTCGAGTCGCCCGTCCCAATGACCACTCGGCCATCAACGCCGGAATGCCGACCACAATCGCCACGAACAGGTAGAACATCACGAACGCGGCACCGCCGAACTGTCCCACCAGATACGGAAAGCGCCACACGTTTCCCAGGCCCACGGCCACGCCAACCATCGTGAGGATGGTCCCGAGTCGCGACGCAAACGTCGCCCGCGAATCACTCATGAGTGCAGCACGTCGGCCAACACATCCAGCGCGCGATCGATTTCATCTTCCGTGTTGTAGAAGTGTGGCGCCAGTCGAATGGCCGGACCGCGCGCCGAAGCAATAAACCCGCGCGCGCGCAGTGCACGCTCTACCGCATGGGCATCGGCACACACAATGGCGGTGGTTGGCGTTTTCGGAGCGGCGTGACCCGGGCCAGGCACCGTCAGTCCCCGTTCCGCTGCGCCGTCAATAAGCCGTTTCGAAAGATGTTGCGTCCAATCGTGTATCGCCTGCGGGCCGATGGTCTGCAGCCATTCGAGTGAGGCTCGGCTCACAAACGCGCTGAACAGCGCAGGCGTGCCACAATCGAAGCGCGAAGCGTTTGGCGACCAGTCCAGATTCGCGGATTCGAACGCAAATGGATTCACCCGACCGAACCAGCCTGTGATGAGTGGTTGGAGACGTTCGATCAGCGCGTGCTTGACGTACAGGAACGCGATGCCCGGGGTCCCCATCAGGAATTTCAGCGTCCCCGACGCGACCATGTCGAGATCCATGGCGCGCACGTCAATGGGCACCGCTCCCAGCGACTGATACGCATCGACGTACGTGAGTGCGCCACACGCGCGCGCCAGTTGTGTAATGGCGGCGACATCCTGCACAAGACCGGTTTGATAGTAGCCGTGCGCCGCCGACACGAGCACGGTGCGTTCATTGATCGCTTCTGCGTACGATTCCAGCGGTATCACGCCATCGCGCAACGGCACCCATCGCACCGTCGCACCCCGCGCCTGCTGCGCCAACCACACGTGTCCCACGGTCGGAAACTCCGCACCGCTGGCGACAATCACATCGCGCCCCTCATCAAATCGCAACGACGTCGCAATGACCGACGTGGCGTGCGAGACCGACGAAACCACCGCCACTTCGTGCGCCGAGGCATTGATGAGCGTGGCAAACGCCCTGCGCGCCGCTTCGACTTCGTTCATCCAGCCGTCCCAGTCCATGCCGTGCCGGTTCCACGAATCGAGATACCGATCGGCAGCGGTACGGGCGACATCTGACAGCGGCGCCTGCGAGCAGTTGTTGAGCGGCACCGTGTGGGCCAGCAGTGGGATCTGTGCGCGCAGCGATGCCAGATCGTAGCCGGGTGCGGACATGTCAGCTTCGAATGAATGAGGGAGGAGCATGGCGAGCAGAAGATGCAACCGGGAACGGCGATGCGCAGGGGTGCGCGACGGGAAACCACGGGCTACAATAGCGATGGTGGGTCATCGGAAGCACAGTCTGTCGAGCGACGCCCCACGAGTCGAAAGACGCACCACGAGATCTGATACCTGAAGAAAGACGATACCAGTGATGGGAGACCCGATACCGGACAGGAGAGAACAACCGGACGCTATTTGGATCTCCTGTTGGCATCCGGTGTCCGTCGTCCCCTGTCTCATATCCGGTTTCGCGGTTGATCGAGTCTCCGGCATCGCAGTTGGCAGTTCGCAGCTCGCCGTCTGTCCGCCCCCCTACGCTCTGCCCTCCCCTCCTCCGCTCATGCCGGTTTCCCTCAACGCCTCCCGCGTCATCTACTCCGCACTCACGTCGGCGGGCGTCTCCCTCATCTCCGCGCTGCCCGAAACGTGGCTGCTGCATCTCATCCGCATGGCCGATGACGATCCGTCCATGACGCTTGTGCGGTTAGCCAAGGAAGAGGAAGGCGTGGGCATCTCCGTCGGCGCGCATCTGGCCGGCGTCAAATCCGCCATGCTGATGCAAAACCACGGATTTCTGCAATCCGTGAATGGCATTGTATCGTGCGCCCAATTGTACCGCATTCCGCTGTTGATGCTCATTTCGCATCGTGGATGGTTTGGCGAGCGCGATCCCTGGCAAACCGAAGGTGGCGTGGTGACCAAGCCGGTGCTGGATGCGTTGCGCATTCCTTATGAGTCGCTCGATACACCTGAACACGTTCCCGGTCGAATCGCCAAAGCCATGACGCTCGCCCACTCGTCCAATCGTCCCGTGGCCTTGTTGCTTGGTCGCGATCTGATGTGGGAGGAAGCGTGAAGCGTCTTGATGCGTTGCGCAACGTGTACGATCACCTCAGCGACACCGTGGTGGTTACGATCATGGGCGCGGTGGCCGCGGAACTGCAGTTGCTGGGTCATCGTGAGAATTTCTTCTACTTGCAACATGCCATGGGGCTGGCGTCGTCGGTGGGACTCGGGATCGCGCTCAGCAAACCCGCGACCCGCGTGATCGTGTTCGATGGCGATGGCTCGGTGCTCATGAATCTCGGCGGTCTCACCACACTCGCCCGTTATCGGCCTGGGAATTTGCTGCACGTGGTGTTTGACAATGAGTCGTTGCTGTCGGTTGGCGGCTTCCCAACGGCCACGGCCACCGGCACCGATCTGGCGGGGATCGCGGCGGCGGCCGGCGTGCCGCGCACGGCAACGGTGCGCACGCTCGAAGAGTTTTCGTCAGCCTTTCAGGCGGCGATAGCCACACCGGTACTCACCACACTCGTGGCCAAGGTCGAGGCCGAGGGTCCGAGTGGCTACGTGACCGACCTCGCACTGTTGGAGAATCGCTTTCAGTTTGCCCGTTATCTTCGCACTCGGTCGTAACACCGTTGTTCATCGCAGGTCCACCGCCGGAGGATTCGTGTCGCAGACACTGCAGCAACTGGTGCTCGATCTTGCCCAGGGGCGCCTCGAAGTCGTTGATCTCACCATTCCACTCGGTGTGGACACACAGGTGATTGGACTCCCGCCCATGTTCGCCCCATCGCCGGGTGTGACCATAGACGTCATCTCGCGCTACGACGACAAGGGCCCCGCATGGTACTGGAATACCATCACGATGGGCGAGCACACCGGCACACACTTTGACGCGCCCGTTCACTGGGTCACCGGCAAAGACCTGCCGCACAACGCCACCGACACGATTCCTCCCGGGCAGTTCGTCGGACCCGCGTGTGTGATCGATGTCTCGAAGGAATGCGCGGCCAACGCCGACTTTCTGCTTACGCCCGAGCATCTGGCGGAGTGGGAACTGGCAAACGGGCGGATTCCCGCGGGGGCGTGGGTGCTACTCCGCACCGATTGGAGCAAACGAACCGGCGCCGATTTCATGAACATGGACGAGAACGGTCCCCACACCCCCGGTTTTCATCAACTCACGTCAAAACTTTTGGCGAGCGAGCGTGATGTGCTGGGTGTCGGCGTGGAAACGATCGGCACCGATGCCGGCCAGGCAGGCATGTTTACGCCGCCGTTTCCCAATCACACCATCATGCATGGCCACGGCAAATTCGGACTCGCCTCGCTCTGCAATCTCGATCGCCTGCCCGCCGTTGGCAGTGTGGTAATAGCCGCACCGCTCAAGCTGGTCAACGGTAGCGGCAGTCCGTTACGGGTGGTGGCGATAACAGAGTCGGAAGTAGGACGTCGGGAGTAGGAAGTACTGGTTACTGCAGTACGGAGTACTTTCTACTGCAGTACGGAGTACTTTCTACTGC
>JANOKE010000630.1:0-5335 GCA_031419135.1 Gemmatimonadaceae bacterium | reverse complement strand
CAGTGAAGTTGGTGCGCGCCAGACTCACGCTGGTCGCGCCGCTCGCCCCTCTCGCGATGGACAACGTCGCAGGGCTCGCCGAGAGTGTCACTCCAGGGCCGGGCGTCACGGAGGTCCGCTGACCGCCACCGTTGGGACTGCAACAAACCCGCCCGCACCTGTCACCGTCACGCCGGTAGCGGTTGAACCGCCTTGCGGTGCGGTGGCGCTGGCAGCATTCAGGGTGACGGTGATTGACGGGCTTGGCGACGCAGTGTCAGAACCGCCACACGCACCGACGAGTCCAAGGGTCGTCACGAAGACGAGTGCCAACCAGCGGCGCGAGGGAGCAGGGCGAACAGGACAATCATGGCACGTGACCACTCGCTCAGCCAGATACCACCAACAGCGACGTCGCTACTTTCGCGCGGCGAACAGTTTCACGTACTGCCCGTAGCCGGCTTTCTCCAACTGACTCGCGGGAATGAAGCGCAGCGACGCCGAATTAATGCAATAGCGCTGCCCTGTGGGCTTTGGTCCGTCGTCGAACAGGTGACCAAGATGCGAGTCGGCGTGCGTGGACCGCACTTCGGTGCGTGCGGCGAATAGCGAGCGATCGGTCTTCGTGCGCACATTTTCCTTCGCCAGCGGTTTCGTGAAACTCGGCCAGCCCGTGCCCGAATCGTACTTGTCGGTGGAACTGAACAACGGCTCACCAGACACGATGTCCACGTAAATCCCATCCGCGTGATTGTCCCAGTACTCGTTGCGGTACGGGTATTCGGTGTCCTCGTGCTGCGTCACCGAGTACTGCAACTTGGTCAGCGTCTTCTTGAGTTCCGCGTCGGAAGGCTTCTTGAAATTGGCGATCTCGAACAGGTTCACGCTCGCAGGCATAGTAGACACTCTCACCGCCGGTGCCTGCGACTGCACGGTCTGGGCGCCCAGCATCAGGACGGTAATCGTTGTCGCCACCAGCGCCAGCGTGAACCGTGTTGGCGGTGCCACCAACACGTGGTCCCGCGTGGCAGTATCGTGCGTCATGGAGTGCTCCTGGGCGCCTTCGTTCGGCGCGTTGGGTCAGCCTGAATTGATGGACACTTAAGCGTATCCGCCGAGGCCGCAGGAAGTTCCGTTGGTTCCACGCGCCTGGCCTTTCGCGGATGCGCAGCCGAATGCAGATACAAGCTCTCCACCTTCTCCCGCGCCCACGGCGTCTTGCGCAAGAACTTGAGCGACGACGTGATGCTGGGATCGTGTGAGAACGAACGGATGGTGATGCGCTCACCCAACCCTTGCCAGCCGTAGCGCTCCACGAGGTGCTCAAGCATCGCCTTGAGCGTGACACCGTGCAACGGATCAACGCGACGTGGTTCAGTCATCCAACATCTTCCCGCGTCACGCCCTCGCACTCCAGCACGAAGTCCGCGCCATAGGCCATCGCCGGGGTCTGAAATCCCGCCGGCGCCTGTCCAGCCAGCACACGCGTTACCACAGCCAACGCCGCACGCATCGTCCACTCCACGCCCGCTTCGGGACCATGCAGTCGTGCCTCGGCTTTCTGTCCATGGTCGTCCGTCACCTCGCCCCACACATGCGTGACGGTCCGAGCACGCGCCTCAGGCGTGGGACCCGGCTTCACTGCACGCTTCAGCAGGTTCCGTATCGCCGCAATCTTGAACAGCGGGCGCACGACGTCCATCACGCGCATCTGATTGCGCAAGGCGCGTGGCAGCACGGTGTAGTCTTCGATATTCGGAATGCCGGTGCTGTAGAACGCCGTGAACACATCGCCCCACATCATCTGCGTTACCTGCACCGGCCCCTGTCCGAAATCAACGACCCGGGTTTTCATCGGCCGCGTGGGTCGCTCCAATCGTCCATCGCGCCGCACACGATTGCCATACGCCAGCATTTCGATGACCGTGCGCTGCGTGCCCGGCGGCAAGCCACCAGGGCCCTTACTGCGAAAGGCCAACGCCAGATGTGTGGCTGACGGCAATCGCTGCTTGAGGTAGAGTGCCAGACAGTCGGTGGGCACCACGTCAAAACCGGCACCCGGCATAAGCATCACCCCTCGCGCCTTGGCTTCGGCATCACGCTTGGCAATGGCCGCGAACACCGGCAGTTCCCCGGTCAGGTCAAGATAGTGCGCGCCAGTGCGTAAACACGCCTCCACCATTGCTTGGTACGTATGCAAGAACGGTCCGGCACAGTGAAGCACCACGGCGACATCAGTCAGTGCCTTGTCGATTGTGGCGGAATCCTCAAGACCGAAAGCTCGGTACTCGACGTCCAACTCGCGGGCCATGCGCGCCAGCGCCACCATGTCTCGTCCGGCAAGGATTGGCCGCATACCGTTCTGCACGGCGAAGCGCGCAGTCGCCTCACCGACATAGCCGGTCGCTCCATACAACAGCAATGGTCTTGACATGCTGATGAGTCTGCACTCTGTAGGTATTTTTGGACACCCCCGTCCTCGTTCCCGGACATGTAGGGTGCTATTCTTCGTATGTGTCAAATGCACTGAAGGCCGGTGCGTGACGCGGCGTGGGCCGAACGCGCTCCGGCGACGACTACAGGAGACACGCACCATGAACACGCTTTCTGCATTGCCAATGACGCTGGTGGCGCTGGCGGTCGGCAGCGCTGCTGTCACCACGCAACTCGATGCGCAGATCACTGAAGTGTCGCGCATGCCCGTCGCGGAAATCGCCCAACTCACCTTCGGCTATCGCTGCGACGACCGCTTTGTGATTCGCAATGATGGCGCAAAGCCCGTGGACGTCGAATACGCGCTCGAGAAAGGCACGGAACATGTCAAGCTCACGTTGGGCGCGCGTGAGTTGGTGGAGCTCGACTCCAGGTCGAAGGCCGCCATGGAACTCTGGATGGACAATAAACTGGTTGCCCGGGCCATGAAGGAGCGGCGCGCCTGCAAGGATGTACAGGGCAATGCGTCAGTGGCCATTGCTCCACTCGAGGTCGAGACGAACGAGCGCGACGATCGCGCATCGTACAACACCGGCCGCTACCCGTACTACGAGCCCTTCATGTTTGGCGGCTTCGGTTACTACGGCTCCTACGGGTTCAGTCCGTTCTACCGCGGCTTCCGGGGAGTGCCGATCATTATCGGCGGCGTTCGCAGCGGCCGGCCGCGTGGGCGGTAGGTGAATGGAGACACCATCCGGATTCGATTACGATTGGATCGTCGTCGGATCCGGATTTGGGGGTAGCGTAGCGGCGCTGCGGCTCAGCGAGAAGGGCTACACGGTTGCCGTGTTGGAGCGCGGCCGTCGATACAACGACAACGAGTACGCAGCATCCACCTGGAACCTGCGGCGCTTTCTCTGGGCGCCGAAGGTCGGTCTGCGTGGCATTCTGCGACTTACGCCCTTCCGTGACATCTTCATCGCGAGTGGGTCGGCACTGGGTGGCGGCAGCGCGGTGTACGCCAACACACTGTATCGCGCCAAGCACGCGTTCTTTGAGAATCCGCAATGGGCTGATCTCGAAGACTGGCGCACTGCGCTACACCCCCATTACATCACCGCGGAGCGCATGCTCGGCGCACAGACCGTACCGTTTACCAGCGGCGGTCAACAATTGCTCAGAGACGTCGCCAGGCACTTTGACGTTGCCGATACATTCACACGCACACCGGTGGGTGTGTTTTTCGGAACACCGGGTGTGACAGTTCCCGATCCGTATTTCGGTGGCGACGGGCCGGCGAGAACCGGCTGTATCAAGTGCGGTGCCTGCATGGTCGGCTGCCGACACGGTGCCAAGAACACGCTGCTCAAGAACTACCTCTGGTTCGCGGAAAAACGTGGCGCGGTACTGGTACCCGATTGCGAGGTCACCAACATCGTTCCCATCGGCGCGGTCGATGGAAGTGAGGGCTATCGGGTCACCACACAGATGCCGGGTGCCTGGTGGGCCAAACGCCGCCGCGCGTACACGGCTCGCGGCATCATTGTCGCCGGCGGCGCGTTGGGTACGAATCACTTGCTCATCAAATGCAAGGTCACGGGGTCACTGCCGCGACTCAGCCCGCGTTTGGGCGAATTGGTGCGCACCAACAGCGAATCGATTCTCGCGTTCACACTCCCAAACGATGCGCGCGCTACATGGAACGATGTCGCGATCAGCGCCAGTATTCATCCACGCGCTGATACGCACATCGAGTTTTGCACGTATGGAAAGGGCGGCGATTTCATGTCGCTCCTCATGGCGCCACTCACTGGCAACGGCACGCGACTCACTCGCCCCTTGATGATGTTGCGCAGCATGGCGCGTCATCCGCTGCGGTTTGTGCGTGGCCGATGGCCGTTTGGCTGGAGCAAGCGCTCGCTGGTGGTGCTGGTGATGCAAACCAGCGACAACGCGATTGCCTTTCGCGCGAAACGAACCCTGTTCGGCGGTATCAGACTGCGAACCGAACAGGACCCTGACAAGCCGAATCCGACGTTCATCGACGTGGCCAACGAATGCACGGAGTGGCTGGCCCGGCACACGGGCGGCATCGCCCACAGCAGCGTGTTCGAAGCCACCGCCAACATTCCCACCACGGCGCACATTCTCGGCGGCGCGGCCATCGGCGCCAACGCGTCATGCGGTGTCGTGGATTCCCGGCATCGCGCGTTCGGCTACGAAAACTTCCTCATTTGCGATGGCGCCGCCATGCCGGCCAATCCCGGCGTGAACCCGGCACTCAGTATCACCGCACTTGCGGAGCACGCGATGAGTTTCGTTCCACCTGCCGCACGCGTGGGTCAGTGACCGCCGACGCCTGCGCGTGGTTGTTCCGGTAGACTGGTGGCTCCCACTCTCCTGCAACTGATGCCAACGCGATGCGTCCCGTTCATCTGACATGCGCACTGCTTGTGTTGCTTGGCTCGGTCGGATGCAACGCCGAGTCGACCAACGGCCCTCCCGCCGACGGCAAACTCGCCGTTGGCACGTGGGGGGGCGACGGTGCGGGCGTCATTGTCACCGACTCGCTGGCGCACGTGCATATTGGATGCACCTACGGCGATATGCCGGGGCGCGTCATACTTAACGCCGATGGACAATTCACCGTGACCGGAAGCTTCCTGCTGCGGGCTTATCCGGTGGCGATTGGGCCAACCATGCCGGCTCAGTTTACCGGCCGGGTGTCCGGATCAACGCTTATGATCACCGTAACCGTCAATGACACGATCAATCGATTGGTGGTGGTGCGCGGACCTGCGTCGGTGCAATTTGGCAAGGAACCCACAATGAGTAATTGCCCGATCTGTCGCACTCCAGGCGACCGATCGTCGGCAATGAGAGTGGCTCCCGTAACTGCGCGAGCGCACTGGTACGACGGAAT
>JANOKE010000629.1:0-1002 GCA_031419135.1 Gemmatimonadaceae bacterium | reverse complement strand
CAGGGCCGAGGGCGGCGGGGCCGGGATCAAGCCGGGCGAGGTGGGCGGGATCGGTGTGCTCATCGGGCCACCCCTGAGACGAGAAGCATGCGGAGGTCCTCGAGCGTGCGCATCGTGAGGATGACGAGGCCGCCGGCGTGGCGGATGCCGTGCTCGGCCTCCGGGTCGACGATGACGATGACCCTCGAGACCTCTGTGAACTGGCCGATCGCGCTGGTGATGGCGCTTGGCTCGTCGGCAGGAGGCTACGCGATGTCCGGGCTGGCGCAGCGTGTGCCGCAGGCGTGGGTGCGCCATGCCGTGACGGTTATCGGATTGGGAAGTGCCATTTGGCTGTTCGCGAAGGAGTACGTGTAGTCAGGGTGTTCCGACCCGTCTCGGAGACAGGTAAGCTTCTGACAGTCGCCACGAAATGCCGCGCTGCCGCGTATCGAAGCTGACGGCACGATTGCCCCTCTGTTTTCCGGAGCGTCCGTCAGCGTTGTCCACCATGAAGGAGGCAGGATGTCGTATAACAGTCGATCGGTGCGCGGGACCGTAGTTGCCGCCGTGGTCTGCGCGGTTGCAGGATTGTCCCCCGTTTCCGCCCAGACCGCGCAGAAGCAGGACGAGGAGTACACCAGGCTGATCAAGCAGCATCTCACCGATCCGCGCATCTCAACGGATCTGGTGGACCATCTTCCGTTCTCGGACAAGGTCCCGACAACGCTCAGGTTTCCGGGCATCAATCGCATCGTTGGCACACCAGGCTACCTGACCCATGCCGCCGACATCCATCGCTACCTGAAAGCCGTAGCCGATGCCGCCCCAACCCGCGCGAAATACTGGTCGATTGGCAAGTCTGAAGAAGGGCGCGACATGGTGGTGCTCGTCGTAGCCGATGAGGAAACCATCAGGAATCTCGATCAATACAAGGGCTACCTGAACGAATTGGCCGATCCGCGGAAAACGCCTGAGGCACGGGCGAAGCAGTTGATCGGCATTGCCAAGCCCGTCTACTAT
>JANOKE010000628.1:0-8365 GCA_031419135.1 Gemmatimonadaceae bacterium | reverse complement strand
CTACCCTCACCGCTCGCCCCTCCAACGCTCACCCCTGTAGTTGCTCACCCCTCTGCTACTCTACATCTTTGGCGTCATCGGCACCGCAGCGTCCGTGAACGTAAAGAAGGCGAGCTTGCTGGCACCGGTGATCACCACCGTCGTCGCCGTGCCGCGCTTCAGGTCCATCGCGGGAATGCGCAGCAGCACCTTCGACTCATCCTTGCCGCGCACTTCGAGTGCCACCTTGGCGGGATCGAGGTCTTTGTAGCCGGCTTCGCTCTTGAAGTTCACGCCTGAAAAGAGCTTGTCTTTCACATTCGCAACGCTGATGTCCAGTTCCGGTCCACCGGGTGCGGCGTGCACCACGCGAAGACGTGCCATGCCGCTGTCCGGAATCACCTCGTCCTTGACGATGCGCAGCGTGTTGCGCGACAGGTCTTCAGCAATCAGGAACACGGTGTACCGATTGCCATCCATCAGGATCTGATCATTCTGCGCGAGCGCGGCCGTATCACTCGAACCGGGTGCGCGTGCCGAGAATTTCGCCAGATTCGCCGCGACTTCGCGATAATCGGTCACCGACGCGACCTTGACGTTGTCGAACAACGTCTGGTCACCCAATTGCAACGCGACATCCTTGCCGCTGTTGCCCACGTTGACGATCCGTACCATGGAATGGCCACGCGCATCGGCCGAATCCGCCGACGCCGACAGGTTGATCTCACCGTTGCTGGTGGTCTTGATGACCGCATCATCCTTGTTGCAGGCGGCAGCCGAGATCACCGTGACGGCTGCGAGGAGAACATGAGCTGTACGTTTCATTGGGATTGGTTTGGTTGAAGGAATTTCCATTCAATGGTGTAGTCTGTCGAGCGCGAGCTCCCGAACACATCGTCCGAAAGAACGATTTCCGTCTGATCCTTTTGCCCGCGTCTCCTCCTCCCGACGGGATTGTCACTCTCCCAAACGGGCGATGGTTCGACGGACACGGTTCCCGTACTCTTCGGCAGAAGTCCGTCCGTCGTCATTCACTTTCGCTGGGAGTCGGTATGCGTGCCTCTACCATGGTTGGCATTGCGCTCATTGCAGTTGGTGGTTTCCTGTTTTTCCAGGGCGGAACCTTCACCACCCGCCGTGAGGTGCTGAAAGTTGGCGACCTGAAGATTTCGGCCGACGAACAGCGTCCCATCCAACCGTGGGTTGCCGGAGCAGCAATTCTTGGCGGCGTCGTGCTCGTCGCGGCCGGAGTGCGTCGGAAAGCGTGACGCCCTCACCGTCACCTCGCATCGCCCCTGATCCCTCTTTTGTTTCTTCACTCACGAGAACTCCTATGCGTAACACCTTTCAGTTCCCCATCGCTATGTCCGCAATACCTCGCGCCGCGCTGGCAACGGTCTCGCTGGCGTCACTCACGCTGCTGGCCAGCAGCTGCGCCTCAATGAGTCGCAAGGAGCAAGGCGCCGTGATCGGCGCCGCTGCCGGCGGTGCGGCGGGCGGCGTCATCGGCAACAACACCGGCTCGACCGCGCGCGGCGCGATCATCGGTGCAGTTGTTGGCGGTACGATTGGCGCCGTTATTGGCCATCAGATGGATCAGCAGGCGAAGGAACTCAAGCTCGACATTCCGGGCGCGACCGTCGAACGCGTGGGAGAAGGGATCCAGATCACGTTCGCCTCGGGGTTGCTGTTCGATTTCGACGCGGACGCGATTCGCACGGAATCCGCGCAGAATCTGCGCAATCTCGCGGCCAGCCTGAACAAGTATCCGAAAACCGACCTGCTGATTGTTGGACACACTGACGCACTGGGCAGCACCACATACAACCAGGATCTATCCATGCGGCGTGCGAACTCGGCGTCGCGATATCTCGCCCAACAGAGCGTGGGATCCGGACGTCTCCGCACGGCTGGCAAGGGTGAGTTGGAAGCGCTCGCTTCGAACGAAACCGAGGCAGGTCGTCAGACGAATCGACGCATCGAAGTGGCGATCTTCGCCAACACGAGCGCGCGAACCGCCGCGAGATAAGATGCCAATCTCTCATTCAATGCGCCGCGCAGGCGGGCTCGCTGCCTTCGTGCTGGCGACCGCTGCGCTTCCCTCCGCCACATACGCGCAGTCGAACACAAGTGCCCTGCCCGCCGACTCGACCGCTGGAGTCGCCAGCGTGGACGGTACGACGGCAACGGGCGCGGTACACCGGGTTTCGGTCAGTGGCCCTCGCGTGGCCCCGGTTGCGCTCGTCAGATCGTCGTGGACGTTGCCACAGGACGCGCCAGCCATTCCGAGCGACCCCGGTGCGAACGTCGGGCCCAATCTCGCCCTGATGGGCGTGGGCGCTGCGGCAGTAGTGGTTGGCCTGTTGATCGGTGGTGATGGGGGTCACGCCGTCGCGGTAGGCGGTGCCGTGATTGGCTTGGTTGGACTGTACAGATACATGCGGTAACCAGACCGAACGGTGAAATCCACCTCTCACCCGCAAGAGGGAGCAAAAAGATCCGCCTCGCGGGCGATGGTGCGACAGCACGGCGCACACGACTTTACCTCTGTGATCACGAGTTGGATGATCGATCGTTCGCAGGTACCAATACCGCAGGCTCTCGGAGAAACGGCAGAATGCCCAGCGAAAATCTGACCATCGAAACACCTTCCGGCGTGTGTACGCGCGCGCTGGTGACGGCAATCCTGGAAAGCCGTCGTGCATACCAGTTGGCCATGATGCTTGCCAAGCAGGTCCTGCTTGCCGAACCGACTATGCACGTGCCAGGGGTTGATGCAGAACCGGTTGAGGGTGGTCACGAAGCGGGAACGCGGTGGACCCGCGACTCGGCGAAAGTCCGGCCGACCGATCTGCGATTCTCGATGCGCCGTCGACCGGCGCGTCATGGGCTGCGACTGGTGTTGCCGAGTCACAATGCATCACCGCTCGTCATGCCGGCGGAGGCGCCTTAAACCTCAGCGGGTGAACGAACGGATGGACTGCAGACCATCAAAGGCTAATGGATGTCAGTGAAAACAGGATCGGGAATCAATGAAGGCCAATGTCTCTGAAAGCCTGTGAATGAAAGGGTCCCCCGGAAAACCGGTGGGAGCAACAACCAGTGATAGATCTTGGGAATGCATGGCATTGAAGGAATGGCAGGAGAGTTCGACGACCGAGAAACAGAGCGCGCGACGATCCTGTCGTGTGCTCTGTTTCCCGTTGCGCCCAGGGGTGGGCCTCTGGGGGTCGCGGAGCGCCTGGGCGGTTATATTAAAGATCGGCCTGTGGGCCAGAGATGGACCAGGTGTTCCTGCGCCAGTACGATCGCCATCTGGGCGATCACCCCATCCTCAAGGGCTTTATGAGCGATTCTGCTCGCCTTCCGCGAATCATCCAGGGCGGTATGGGTGTCGCCGTCTCCAATTGGAAACTGGCGCGCGCCGTCTCACAGGCTGGGCATCTGGGAGTCGTCTCAGGCACCGCGCTCGACGTCGTCCTGGTGCGTCGCCTTCAAGACGGCGACCCTGGTGGCCACGTACGCCGCGCCATGGAGAGCTTTCCCATGCCCGACGTGGTTGCCTATGTCATGAAGCGCTTTTTCGAGCCAGACGGCCGAAAGCCTCAAGAGCCATATCGGCTGTTGCCGATGTACAAGCAAACCGTCTCGGCGGTCCGCGATCAGATCACGATGCTGGGATCGTACGTGGAGGTGACGCTGGCCAAGGAAGGGCACGACGGCCTGGTTGGCATCAACTTGCTCACCAAAATCCAGATGCCCACGCTGCCAGCGCTCTATGGCGCCATGATGGCGGGTGTGCATGTGGTGCTGATGGGGGCGGGTATTCCACGCGAGATTCCTGGGGCGCTGGATGCGATGGCCAATCATGAAGTGGCGTCGATCAAGCTGGATGTGGTCGGTCAGCTGTCCGGCGAAACGTCGTACTTGAGCTTTGACCCGCGCACACGATTCCCCGACGCGACCGCGTCACTCCCGCGCCCGCGCTTTTTCCCCATTGTGTCGGCAGCAACGCTGGCGTTGACGTTGGCCCGCAAGTCGAACGGTCGCGTGGACGGTTTCGTGGTGGAAGGCCCCACGGCCGGCGGCCACAATGCGCCGCCCCGCGGCCCCATGCGCCTGAACGAAAACGGCGAGCCGATTTATGGTGAGCGCGATATCGTTGATCTTTCCGCGATGCGCGATATCGGGCTTCCGTTCTATCTGGCGGGTGGTTCCGGTTCGCCCGAGGCGCTCGACTACGCCCTGTCCGAGGGCGCGGCCGGCGTGCAGGTCGGAACGTTGTTCGCCTATTCCGATGAATCCGGATTTACCAGTGACATCAAGCAACGCGTGATTGCCGGTGCGCTGGAGCAAACGCTGCACATTCGAACCGATGCCCGCGCCTCGCCGACCGGCTACCCGTTCAAGATCGTGATCCTCGACCCAGACGCGCCCATATTCAAACCACGCGAACGGTGTTGCGATCTGGGGTATCTGCGCGAGGCGTATCGTCGCACCGATGGGAGACTTGACTATCGGTGTTCGTCCGAACCCGTCGATACGTATCTCAAGAAGGGCGGCACGATTGAAGATACGGTCGATCGGCAGTGTCTGTGCAACGCCTTGGTGGCCGGCATAGGCGCTCCGCAGGCACGCGACGATGGATTTGAAGAGCCGTCAATCATTACCAGTGGCGACGACGTCGTCAATCTGGGGCGATTTCTGGAAGGTCGCACGAACTATGGTGCGGCCGATGTGCTGGCGTACCTGACGCGCGAGGTCGCGGTCACGGTGTAGTGTCCGTGACCGCGCTACGTCAGATCAATCCTCGCGCCCGTCCCGATTGCGATCCCGGAACACGCGAAAGGCACTCTTGATGTTGTTTTGGACGGCTGCGCGCACCGCGCCCGGTGTATTCGCCAGCGCAGGCGCGTAGAGCCCGCCCTGTGGGCGCAAAAACCACGTGCTCAGATCGATCGACACCGTTACGTCGTCACCCGCAGTACCGATCACCAGTGGCGCCGCGAGCGGTGCGTTGATTTTTGCATTGACGTCGTTCACGAAAACGAAGGCCGCGCCATTGTAGGTGCCTTCCAGACGCACGCTGATATCGCGAAAGTCAGGATTCGCCTGCCTGAACGCCGCATCGGCCGAGTCGTTGCTGGTAACCTTGTGCAGCGTGAGACGCACCGAGGCGTACGTCCCTGCCGGAACCGGTACCGATACGCGTGCGCCATCGGCCCCATTCACCGGCAGGTTCACCAGAAACGGGCCCACGCGCAGCGTGGGGCAGTCGTCATCGGTATCGCTGGAGTTATCGCGCTTGACCGACCCGTTCGCATCGTCATCGTCGGCGCACACCGCCAGTGCGCTTTTCAGCTTGACGTCGCGGATGACAAACTGCGCTCTGGAAATCACGAGGACGTCTGCATCACGCGAGATCCGCAATCCGTTGGCGGTGGGAGTCACAACCGGTGGAACGCCCACGAATGGCGTACCGTCGAGATTTGCATTGCCGAACGCCGCCGATGCTGTCGACGTACGCGCGAACTGAAAACCAATTCCGACGCGGTTGCCGGACTCCGGTCCGGTTCCGTTGCGGCAGCCGACGAAGGCCAGCACGGCGGGGATCAAGATAATTGGACGCATTTGAAGACTCCGAGGTTGGAGAGAGACCGGCACATCCTGACGCGGGGCGCAGGCGATGACTGCCGGCGTTGCATGAAGTCTGACAGGACATCGCGCATTCGATGGTGACGTGGCGCACCTGACGAATGATTTCACCGTTTCGCAGCGGGACCAGAGTATCACCGCCATTTGCCTCTTACTCGAATTGTTGGTAGCGTACACGGCATCGTCATCCACCCCCGCCGCGGCACGCCGATCCCTCGATCCCCGAGCACCACCATGTCGCTGACTCAATACGTAACTCGTGCCGCACTCGGCATTTTTTCGCTGGTAACGGCGATGCCGGCGTTCGCCCAGTTGGCCAAGCCCGCTGCCAACACCGCGCCGCTGCTCACCTCGCTGGACACGCGAGCGGCGCACTACGCCGACGTCGCCAGGCAGATCTGGGGATTCGCCGAAGTGGGCTACATGGAAACGAAAAGCTCGGCGCTGCTGCAGAACGAACTGCGGGCGGCAGGTTTCACGGTCACCGCCGGTGTGGCCGGCGAACCCACGGCGTTTATCGCCGAATACGGCACGGGCAAACCGGTGGTCGCAATACTTGGGGAGTTCGACGCGCTACCCGGACTGTCGCAGGCGGCCACACCTCAGCGCAATCCATTGATCGCGGGCGGACCCGGACACGGCTGCGGGCATCACCTGTTCGGTACCGCCAGCACGGCGGCCGCCATCGCGCTGAAAGAGTGGATGCAGGCCAACAACGTGAAGGGCACGCTGCGCATGATCGGCACGCCGGCAGAAGAGGGCGGCGCTGGCAAGGTGTACATGGTGCGCGATGGTGTGTTCAAGGACGTCGATGCCGTCATCGCGTGGCATCCGGGCGACGAGAACGCCGTGAACGGAGAGCGTTCGATGGCGAATATTTCCGGCAAGTTCCGCTTTCACGGTATCAGCGCACATGCCGCGGCGGCACCCGAGCGCGGTCGTTCGGCCCTGGACGCGGTGGAAGTGATGGACGTGATGACCAACTTCCTGCGCGAGCACATCCCCGACGGCAGCCGCATTCACTACGTGATCACCGATGGCGGCAAGGCGCCCAACGTGGTGCCCGATGAAGCCGAGGTGTACTACGTGGTGCGCCACGTGGACATGAAGATTGTGAACGACATCTGGGCGCGGGTGGTGAATGCGGCGAAGGGCGCGGCCATGGGTACGGGAACCACCTACGACCTGCAGTTGGTAGGATCGGTATACTCGCTGATGCCCAACGAAACACTGGCCCGTGTGCAGCAGCGCGCGCTGGAACGCGTAGGCGGATTTTCGTACACGCCGGAAGAGCGCGCCTTTGCCGAGCAAGTGCAGAAGTCGGCGAACTTCACGGTGCGTGCGCTGGAGAGCACCGCGAAGGTGTTGCCGTTGGTACTCGACCTGGCCGGAGCCGGATCAACCGATGTGGGCGATGTGAGTTGGGTGGTCCCTACGGTACAGCTTTCGGCGGCCACCTGGGTGCCGGGCACAGCGGCACATTCGTGGCAGGCGGTGGCCGCGGGCGGCATGAGCATTGGCGCCAAGGGCATGATGGTGGCGGCCAAGACCATGGCGCTCACCGGTGCCGATTTGTTTACGACGCCGTCAACGATTGATGTCGCGAAAGCTGAGTTGGAGAAGAAGCGTGGAGCAGGGTTTGTGTACAGTACGGTGCTGGGTACGCAGAAGCCGCAGTTGGATTATCGCAAGGGGAGCGTGCCCTGATCGGCCCATCGCAAGAAGGGTCGGTGCTTCAACGGATAGTTGTCCGCAAGCGATTGGCTGCGACGGCGAAATGGAGGAAGTAGCGCTGAAGTCCGGCCGCCGAGTGCGGGGTAGCGGATTCATCGAAGAAGAGGCGGCAGAACTCCTCGCGCGCGCGCAGGATCTCGCGTCGGCGGGGTCCGCGCCAGCGCGCGTCGGCGGCCGTAAGATCGAACAGCTCCAATGCACGCGGTAGCGCGCCGTCAAAACGAGTCGTGCTACCAGCCGCATGCGCGCGGATCGTTCGATCTACCTCGCTTCCCACGTTGGCGAGCTGCTCTACGAGCGAAAACGTCGACCACCGCGCGCCGAGCCCTGGATGAATGAGCGTGCCAGTCGTCATGGATCTCGCACAAGCCGCGCGACAACGCCACGAATGGACAGGCGCATTTCGGCATCGTCTACGCCGCGACTGCGGTTTCCCTGGGCCGGTCGCACGTTGATCATGGAGTCGAACTCAATCCACCCGTCACCCGTCTCGTCGGGATACAAGTTGATGCCCCAGAGGTCCGGTTGACGTGACCCGTCGTCGAGCAGGGCCGCCTCCTCATCCGCATGCAGTTCCGCGCCCATCACCATAATACTGCGTTTGACGTCAACGACCGCCTTGATCATGTCGCCAAATCCATCGGCAGCGAGGTCGGCGAGCATCGCGCGAGAGAGCGGCTCGCGAACGAATTGGAGGCGGAATAGAACCATTTCGGAACAATAGCATGTGCCCGTCGCGATGCCAGTTGAGGGGGGGGCAGGGACGCTCGCAACAACGCCAATCGACGGTTTCCGGCCGTTACCTGCCGAGTTTGGTACGTTGCGTTTTGGTCGCACCGAAGCCGCTCTTGTGCGGTGCTGGGTACGCGGAAGCCCCAGTTGGGTTCTCGCACGGGCAGCGTGCCCTGATCGGTTCATCGCAGCTCGTGGCCACCGGACGTCGTCCACGTGCCGGACTTACGCGACTCATTCTGCACCGTGCGGTCAGAGCGATGAG
>JANOKE010000627.1:0-2836 GCA_031419135.1 Gemmatimonadaceae bacterium | reverse complement strand
GTTTTCCTGAGCCAGGAAGAGAGCCAAACGTCAGCGACGTTGGTTGTCCGCCTACCCGGGCCACCACACTGGTGATTGGATACAGTGAGCGTACCGAGGAGGCCACGGCAAGCGTATCGCCAACAACCGCGCCCGCAACCGGCGCCATGATACTCACGACCATGTCAGTGTCGATCGCGGCGGTGACGTTGAACACCATTGCGCCACGACCTTCTTCACTGGTTGCCTCGACAATCGCCGTTCCCACAGCAAGCGCCGTCACGAGACCATTCGGCGAGACCGTGGCCACTGCGGGCTCGCTCGACGCCCACGTCACCGTGCGATTGGCGAGCACGTTGCCCGCGTAGTCCCTTGGCCTCGCAGCGAGTTGCATCGATTGCCCGGCCTCGAGCGTAGCCAACGACGGACTGACCGTGACAGATACCACCGGCGCCGGACCAGGCGGACGCGGGGTGACCACGATGGTGGCCTGTCCCTGCACCGTGCCGATGCGCGCCGTCACGATCGTCTGGCCGACGGTCACTGCGGTGATGACGCCATCGGGACTAATGGTGGCGACAGACGACTGGCTGGTGGTCCATGCGGTGACGCCAACCGTCATCGGCCGACCTCTTTCGTCGATGGCGGCCACACTGGCGGTGGTGAACTTTCCCACCTGCACCGCGGCCGCCGAGAGCTGCACGGTGAGTGTGGTGAGCACCGGCAACGACTCGACCGCAACAGGCGGTACCGTGGGGCCAGAATCAGCGCCACCACTGCATCCGATGACAAGCGGAAGCCATACACCCGCGGGCACCAGTCGTCGCCGCCACGTCGTCATCGCGACGACACGCCCTGCAATTCGTTTTCTATCGACGCCAGCTCTCGCTTTACATCTGCAAGTATCGCCCGCATGGTGATCGTGGGCGGGGCCATCGTTCCGGTTTGCGCACCAGAAATATTGTAGGTGCCGATCAATCCGCTCAGGCGCTGACGAACGGCCTGCGGACCGCCGCCGCCACGACCGCCGCCACCGCCGCGCCCACCGACCGCAGCACCAACCAATCGCAGATCAAGCGCCTGCACACGCGTGGCCGCGTCACCGGTGGCGGCGGTCCGACGCGTCGCGAGTTCCCTGGCGAGGGCGTCAACCTTGAGTTGCAGATCCATCACCTCTTCCACGAAGGCGCCGCGCGCCTTGTGATCTTTTGGCGTATACGGCAGCGCGGGGTCGGCGCGCACTTCGAACGTGCGCGATTCGGTTACGACGCCGTCCACTTCGAGCGCCACCTTGAACGAGCCTGGCGCCACCGCCGGCCCGCGCGGACCGATGTCTCGCGGCGGAATTGGCAATTGCACCACGCCGGCACGTGCCCCCGGACCACCGCCACCACCCCCCTCGTCGCCGCCACCACTGCCACCACCGCGCCCCGCAACTGTTGTCAGTGCATATCGCAAGTCCCAGTTCACACGATGAATGACACTGGCCGAACCCGAACCAGTTACCGCGCGCACCAGTCGGCCGGTCGGACCGGTCACCAGCAGCCGCACGGTTTGCGCCGACTGCGCCAGATGATACGTGAACGCTACGCCGTCCTTCGGATTCTCCGCCGTGAAGAAGTAATGATTCATGTTGGACACATCTTCCCAGTACAGCATCAGCGTTGCGCGTGGCACCCCAAACAGATGCGCGCGTTTGGCCGCGATGGCGGGTGTCCAGTCGGCAATTGGTGACGCGTCATCGAGAATCCAGATACTCCGTCCATGCGTGCCGAGTACGAGATCCTTGGTGCGCGGATGAATTACCATGTCGTCGTAGCGTGTGGTCGGCAGATTCGCGGCGAGGCGCGTCCAGTGGTCACCGTTGTCGTGCGTTACGAACAACGCGCGCTCGGTGCCCAGAAACAGCACGCTCGGGCGGTCTGGATACTCGACCATACTGCGAATGGAGGCGTCATCGGACGGCAGGCCATTGATCACCGCTGTCCAGCTTTGACCAAAGTCGTTGGTGCGAAACAGATATGGTGCGAAATCGCCATCGCGATGCGCGTCGAATGACACGAATGCGGTGCTCCGTGATGTGGACGACGCCACAATGTCACCAACAAACGTTCCACTCTTCACTCCCGTGATCGCGCTGCTGGTCTCGCGCCACGTCTTGCCACCATCGATCGTGACCTGCACGTTGCCGTCGTCGGTGCCCACCCACAGCACCTTCGGATCGATGGGCGACTCGGCGAAATTCGAGATCTCGCTGATCGCATCGCCGTCATTGCGTGAAATGCGAATGTCGCGGTTCACCACACCCATCATGCTGATCGTGTCGCGATTGATCGAGCGGGTGAGATCGATACTCGCGGTCCATGAGGACCCGAAATCGGTGGAGGTGAAGAGTTTGTTGCCGCCCAGATACACCGTGCCCGAGCGATGACGCGAGGCCATCACCGGTGCGTCCCAGTCGAATCGATAACTCTCGCCGAACGGCGCGCGCGGATTAATGCTCATCACGTCACCCGTGAACGGATCGACCAGGGACAGATTGCCGCCGCTGGCCGACGAGTACACCTTGCGGCCGTCGGTCTTGTCCACCGCCTTGCCGGTGCCGTCGCTGAAACCGATCTCGACCCAGTCCTGATTCAGGATGCCCAGCCAATGCCGCGTGGCACTGGGCCCCATGAACGAGTGGTTGTCCTGGAATCCGGCGTACACCCAGTAGGGATCGCGATTGTCCACGGCAATGCGATAGATCTGCCCGATGGGGATGTTGTTCACGCGAATGTACGTCTTGCCCATGTCGAAGCTTTCGTGCAATCCGCCATCACCAACCACGTAAATGTGGCTGGGGTTGGTGGGATCC
>JANOKE010000626.1:0-16334 GCA_031419135.1 Gemmatimonadaceae bacterium | reverse complement strand
CTCGTATATATATGTAGCCTGAAACGTATATATGAGCAATCGCATGTGAAAGACTTGGCGGCGTCTTGGCTCGACTCCCGCTGGTCGCCCGACACGGTGTCACCGATCTTCCCGCCTGTTCACTGCGCTGTGCCCGCAGAGTCATCGACGTCCAGAATGCACCGAGCGCGTCGACTGCGCCAAACACAATGAGCGTCACGGGGAAGCTATGCGTCAGGGCGGCGGTTTCCGCAAATTGATCTCGGGAATATCCTGCTGACGCTGTCGATACAACGGCGCCCAAGATTCGACTCGCGTGACATGCTGGAGCGAGCCACCCGAACGTGCGTCAAACGTCGCTTCGACGAGAAGATCGCGGTGGTTGAGCGAATCGCCACCAGCGGCGGGCGGGGGAACGCGGATCGCATTGACTGAAATCTGACGACGCCAGTCCTCAGCCGACGTGTACAACTGGTTCTCTTCGTCGTGAAAGTGGGCGTACCCGATCACCCGCACGCGCTTGCCGTGCCATTCGCGTGGCTGGGCGAGCAGCTCATACATGCTCACACCGTACAAGGCACACCGATGCGCCGCATCCGCTTGAACGCAGCGGAGGCTGTCGAGGGAGAATACGCCTTTCGCAGTCATCGGCAACCCCTCGGCATCGCCGCCTGCGCGGCAACGGACTCCGACAACGTATGCGGTCAGGATGACGATGAGACGGGGCCGTCTGATCATTTGATTCGATGCATGTTTGCCTTCCTAACGTTTCGTTCTGCTGCAGCGCTCAAGACAAAACTGCGCGCGCAGCGCGCATTCCGCAAAGCGCTGCCAGCAGCAACACGTCGCTAACTACCTGGATTGTGCGACGCTCAGTCTTTCTGCTCAGCTCGACGACGCTGCAACGCGGGCTCTCGTCCCGGTGGCCCCCCCAACCTCTCAAGCATTGCAAGAGGCTGGACGGCCCAGTACGGCTGCCAGCACTCTTCGAGCAGTCGCTGCAGAACTGGGTCTGATATTCGATCGAGCCTACTGATGTCTCCAGGAGTTCCATTGGCTTTCGGCGGATCTGGCTTGCCGACGACACTATTGAAGAGGGACGCGCGATAGTCTTCCGGATAGTGTTGCAGGAGTCGCTCCAGCGCGCCAGCGTCGATGCCCGACGGCAGTTCGTCACGGATTGACGCGCTTAACCGGTATGTGCGATCCGGATCTTGTGCCATCGGATGTCGATGAGAAGACCAGCAACGTGCATTGGTTTGCCAACCCAACTCCGCTCCGGCAATGTATCGCGCACGGTCTCACCCACGCTCGCCCCTGTCCTCAATCGCCGCAAGTCCAATCATCGCAACCCGCCCCGCCATCGCAATCCCGCTGCCCGGTTCGCTCGCGCGCCAGGTTGACCACCTGACACGCAGCCGACCCCGCCAGTCACTCCAGAACCAACGCGTCAGCACCGATCCCAGCGCCCACCCCTACGCCACCTCCAACACCATCCCCTCGGCCGCTGCATCCACCCGCAGCGCCGAGCCCGCATTGACAACGATCGCCCGGCAGCGCGCCACCATTGCATCAATCTCGTCATCCGTGCGATCGGGATGATGATGCGTCAGCAACAGCGTACCGGCCTGACACCGCAACGCGAATTGCGTCGCCTCTTCAGCCGAGGAGTGCCCCCATCCACGATGATCGCCGAGTTCGTCATCGGTGTACGTCGCATCGTGAAACAGGAGCGGTATGCCAAACAACGAACGGGCCAGCGCGTCACGCCACGCGGTAATCGAAGGATCACCATCGGCGAATGCCAATTCGTTGTCTGGTGCGTATGCGACTACCGGACCCGTTTGGTCGTGGACCACGAGCACGCTGGCGCCGCCGGGATGCTGCGCGTGCAGCGCGTGCACGCGACACGACGCACTCACTGGAAACGTATTCGCCGCGTCGAAAGTCTCAACCGTCAGCGCCTCGACAATGCCGTCGAGGGCAGGGAAGAGCGGCGGCGAGAGCTGCAATCCCGCCAACTCGCTCAGTGCCGCAGCGGTGACGCCATCGCAGGCGATACGCACGGTGTATGACCGAGTGAGAATCGGCGCGAAGTGCGCCAGTCCGATCACGTGGTCGCTGTGTCGGTGCGAAAGCAACAGTGTGACCACAGGCCGTGCGCCAGCGATCGACGGCGCGGCGATTGGCAGGGAATACCCTAACGCACGCAACCCTGTGCCCGCATCAAGCACCACCTGCGTGCCGTCGGGCAGCCGCATCTCCACGCAGGCGGTGTTGCCACCGTAACGCAGCGTGTGGGGGCCGGGGCTGGGAAAGGTGCCTCGCGTGCCCCAGCAGCGAAGTGTCGCGCGCACCGTGCTCAGAACCAACTCGGCGTTGACGCACGACGGCGTTGCATTAATCGCCGCATGGCCTCAGAGTTGCGGCCGTGCTCGCGCCTCGAGCGCACGACGATCGACGATTGTGATAATGCGGCGTGTAACAGACAAGACGCCGCGTTCCTGAAACTCCGCCATCGCCCGCGAGACGGTTTCACGGCTCGCGCCGATCATCTGCCCGATCATCTGATGCGTGAGCTGTTTCACCAATGTTGCGGGTTCGCCGGGAGTTGCGTGTTCCAACAGCACCTTCGCCACGCGACCCGCAACATCGAGCAGTACGAGGCTGCCAATCGTGCCGTCGGCCTGTCGGAGACGGCGTGACAGTTCGATCATCAAGCCCCACGCCACCGACGGTGATTGCTCGACCTGGCGCCGGAAATCTGCCCGCCGAAGAATCAACAGACTCGACGCGTGCGTTGACACCACATGCGCCGACCGGGGACGTCCATCGATCAACGCCAGTTCACCGAAGTGCTCCCCAACACCGAGGACATTGAGAATGACCTCGCGACCATCTTCACCGATGATCACGACTTTCACTTCACCCGACCGCACCACGAAAAGGGCGTCGCCTGGATCGCCCTCGCTCACGATCATGGCACCCTTGGCAAAACGCTGCTCGCGCGTGAGTTCGGCAAAGCCGCGCACCGACGCACGATCGAGCTCGCGGAACAATGGCACGGTGGCCAGGAAATCCGTGACCCGCTCGAGCGATACACTCATGTTTGGCGGAGTGAACCGGGGTGTTGTCGTGCCGAAGGCTACCATGTAAAAGCTCCCGGAGGCCGGAGCACCCCGTAAAGTATTGATGCCAAAGTACTCGAAAGTGCCGCTCAGCCGCGTCGGGCTCGTCTCCCCTTCCTTCCTGTACCCTGACGGACAGCGTGACCGGTTAAGATTGGGTATACCCCGCCGCCCGTCTGAAGGTGCGCTCACCAGCGCCGGTCGCTGCGGATGCTACGATACCGGTGAACGCCTATGCCGTGACCGGTATCACATTTCTGACCCCTACTGATGCTCAATCATCTTCGTGAGCGCACAGCCGAGGCGCTGCGCCGCGCGACCGAAGTGGAACAGCTGCTGGCCGACCCCGAAACGGTGAAGGACGCGGCCCGTCTCGCCGACCTCGGGCGCGAACATCACCGGCTGGCCGATGTGGTCGTCAAAGCGAATCGCCTGTACAAGGCCGAACGGGAATTGGCCGACGCGCGCGAGATGGCTCAAGGTGATGACCTCGACTTCGCCGCCGAGGCGAAGCAGGAAGTGGATCGCCTCGAAACCGAGTGTGTGGCGATTGAGAAGGCGCTGTTGCCCTTGCTGATTCCCCGCGATCCACTGGACGACCGACCGGCCATTTTTGAACTGCGCGCGGGCACCGGCGGCGACGAGGCCGCACTGTTCGCGGCAGACCTGCTGCGAATGTATACGCGCTTCATTGAGCGTCGAGGCTGGCGCATCGAGGCAATCTCACACTCCGATGCCACATTGGGTGGAGTGAAAGAGGCGGTGTTCAAGGTGCGGGGTGATGGCGCGTTCGGTATCCTGCGCTGGGAATCGGGCGTGCATCGCGTGCAACGCGTTCCGGCTACGGAAAGCCAGGGTCGCATTCACACGTCGGCGGCCACCGTGGCGGTGCTGCCGGAGGCTGATGAGGTGGACGTGCGCATTGAGGACAAGGATTTGCGCATCGACGTATTCCGGTCGTCGGGTCCTGGCGGGCAGAGCGTTAACACGACCGACTCGGCCGTGCGCATCACGCATATCCCAACCGGTCTCGTTGTGTCGCAGCAGGATCAGAAGTCACAGTTGCAGAACAAGGCCAAGGGCATGGACGTGCTCCGCGCGCGCTTGCTCGACCTTCGGCTGTCTGAGCAGGAGGCCGAACGCTCGCGCATGCGCAAGTCACAAGTGTCCACGGGCGATCGGTCGGCAAAGATTCGCACGTACAACTTCCCGCAGGGACGCGTGACCGATCATAGAGTAGGAGTGACGCAGTATGACATTGCTCGCGTAATGGATGGCGATCTCACACCCTTCCTCGACGCGTTGGCGCTGGCCAACGCCGAGGAACGACTGATCGGCTGACGACATTATGCGCACATTGCTGGAAGAGATAGCGACGCGATTGCAAATGTCGCCAAGGCTGGACGCCGCCGCGCGTACTGACGCTCGGCGTGAGGCGCGACTGCTGACCGCCGCAACGCTCGGCTGCTCGCCGGGCGATATCGCTCGACGGATTGACCTGACCGTGTTACCCGCCGTGCGCGAACGCGTGCTGGTCGCGGCGGTACGTCGGTCGCGCGGCGAGCCGCTTGCCTACGCGGTGGGAACCGCGCCGTTTCGACACCTCAGCCTCCGCGTGGACGCCCGCGTGCTCATTCCGCGTCCGGAAACCGAGAGTGTGGTGGAAGAAGCATTGCGCGTTACAGCGGCGCGCGCGGGAGGAATTGCGGTTGACATCGGGACGGGGTCGGGAGCGATTGCCTTGGCGCTGGCAACCGAGGGACGGTACGACCTGGTGATCGCGACGGACGTGTCGGCCGACGCCCTTGATGTGGCCATGGAAAACGCGGCGCTGGTTAATCCGCCAACGCGCGTGGAGTTTCGTCAGGGCGCCGATCTGGCCCCGCTGGATGGGCTCCGTGCCCGTGTGATTGTCGCCAATCCTCCGTACATTGCATACGAGGAAGCGGCGGACCTGCCGGCCAGCGTCCGCGACTGGGAGCCGGCCACAGCACTCTTCGCGGCCGATGGCGGGATGGCCCGCTACGATGTGCTGCTCGCTGAAGCGGTCCGGTATCTCGAGCCGGGCGGTTTTTTCGTGGTGGAGGTCGATGCCCGTCGGGCTCGTGAAACCGCAGCACGCGCCGAGCAGCATGGATGGCTTGATGTTCGGCTCGTTCGGGATCTCGCTGGGCGCGAGCGCGTGCTCGTAGCGCGCGGTCCCGGCGATACCGTTCCCGTCATGCTGTACCCGAATGCTCTCGCCAATGCGACGGCATCACCCACTTCTGTCCCCGGACCAGAGGCCCGGTAACATGCTTGAAGACAAAGCGAAGGATCTTGGCCGCACCATTGGCCAAAGCGAGGAATACAAGAGTGTCAAGCGGTCCAGCGAAGCGCTTAACGGCGATCGTGAGGCCACGGTGGTTCTGCGCCAGATGGAAAAGATCCGCACCGATGCGCAGGCCATGATCGACCGAGGCGAGGAGCCCACGCCAGAAATGGAGCAGCAGTTGGACGAGCTTCTGCAACAGGTGCAGGTTAATTCAACCTATCAGCGGGCGATTTCCGCTCAGGATAACTTCGACAAGCTGATGCTGCGTGTAAACCAGTGGATCGCCGATGGCATTCGCAGCGGTGCTACAAGTTCGATCATTCTGGCCTGACCACTCGCTTCCAACGATTGATCCAGTGACGCAGGAATTCCGTTCTCACCCCGGGCTGTTCGTCGTGCTCGAAGGCGGCGAAGGCGTTGGCAAGACTACACAGTGGCAACGCCTTGAGGACGCACTGACAACGTTGGGGCATGACGTGGTCGCCGTGCGCGAGCCGGGCGGAACTGCGGTCGGTGATGTGCTCAGAAGAGTGTTGCTCGATCCGGAGTCCGAATTGGCGGCCGAAAGCGAAGCGCTGCTGTTCGCGGCCTCACGCGCGCAACTCGTGCAAGCAGTCATCCGGCCAGCGCTCGCGCGAAACGCCATCGTGTTGGTGGATCGATTTCTGCTGTCCACATATGCCTATCAAGGGGCGGGCCGTGGGCTCCGTTTGGAAGCGTTGCGAGACACGAACTTGTTCGCGACCGGCGGCCTGGCGCCCGATCTCACGCTGCTGCTCACCCTGCCTCTGGAGGAGGCGTTGGCGCGCATGAAGGCCCGGGGCACGGCCGACCGTCTTGAGCGTGAGAGTGTCGCGTTCCACAGTCGTGTGCAGACGGCCTTCATCGAAGCGGCCGAGACGACGTGGCAGCAGTGCCACCCGGAGGTCGGTCCGGTGTACTCCATTGAGGCTTCGGGATCTCCCGACCTCGTGACGATGCGCTGCCTCCAGCAGTTGGCGGCGTGCTGTCCCACGCGTTTTGCAGGAGCGGTGCATGAGTGAAGAGCTTCCGGAAAGCCCGCGCACAGCGCGTCGTCGATCACGTGTCGTGATAGCCACCGGTCTGTTCGTGGGATTGTTGTCGTTGGGTGGTTGGTGGGTTGGTTACGATCTGGCGCCGGCCGCGCTGGCGCCACGCAGCGCAAACGCGGGTGCGCGTTTGTTCGATCAAGTCCTTGGTGCGGTTGCGACTCGCTTTGTCGATTCACTCGATGCGGCGACGATCTACGATAAGGCGGTCTCCGGATTGCTTCGTGAACTCAAAGATCCTTACACGACATTTCTCGGCGAAAACCGACTGAGACGTCTCAACGAACAGATGAGCGGCACGTACACGGGCGTCGGTTTGCAGATGGACGTCCGCGATGGATGGCCCACCGTAATCGAACCGGTACCGGGCGGACCTTCGTGGAAGGCCGGAATTATTGCCGGCGACCGACTCGTAAAGGTGGCCGGCGATGTCACCAAGGGGTGGACACGCGACGAAGCCTCGCGTGCGTTACGAGGCCCACCGGGATCGAAAGTGGTCTTTGAGATCGAACGCGGTGATCAGCGTCTTCCCATTACCGTGCAACGCGAAGCCGTGCATCTGCGCGCCGTCACGCGGGTGATACTGCTGCCCAGGATGGTCGGCTACGTGAATGTGAACGTGTTCAACCAATCCACGGCCGCCGAACTGCAAGTCGCCGTCGACTCCCTGGTGCGCCAGGGTGCGCGCAGTCTGATAATGGACTTGCGCGGCAATCCCGGCGGGCTGCTGGAGCAGGGGGTTGGCGTGGCCGAGCTGTTTCTCGATGCGGGACAAAGCATCGTCCAATTGCGCGCGCGCCCAGGTCAGGCACCACAAACCATGACCGATACGGCCCCGCAGCGCTGGCCAACGCTGCCTTTGGCCGTGCTTATCGACAAGGGCAGTGCGAGCGCGTCGGAAATCGTTGCGGGCGCGTTGCAGGATCACGATCGCGCCGTGGTTGTGGGCATGACCTCGTACGGCAAGGGCAGCGCACAAAACGTGTACCCACTGGTCTCCGGTGGCGCGCTCCGCCTGACAACGGCGCGCTGGTTCACGCCAGCCGGCCGCAGCATCAGCAAGCCGCGGCCGCGTGACCCAGACGACGACCACGTGGACGGAAACGGGGTCACCGTGCCGAGCGATACGCTGCGGCCGCGATTTCGCACGGATGACGGTCGGACAGTGCTTGGCGGTGGCGGGATCACGCCCGATGTGCAGGTTGGGGATTCGCTCACACCACTGCCGGTGCAGATTCTGGCCCGTGCAATGGGGAAGCGACTGGCTGACTATCGGGATGCGCTGGCCAGGGAAGCCACGGCCGCGCGATCCAGCATGAAAGGGCCCAATGATCCGGTGTCGCCCGAAATGCTCGACGCCGTTTTTAGAACGCTCGTGACGCGCAAGGTTGCGCCAGATCGCGCGGTGTTCGACAGCGCCGCGCCATGGGTGGCCCGATCACTGGGGTATGAAATGACGCGCGTGGCGTTCGGGCCAGACGCGGAATTCCTGCGACGCGCAAACGATGACGTGGTGATACAGCGCTCGATGCACATTCTGCAGGCGGCGAAAGTCCCCAAGCAAGTATTCGCGGGAGTGACGCCGGTGGGCCCGCGGTAGCACGCTGCGCCGATGGAGGCGTGGTAGTCAGTGGCCGGGAATCTTCGTGATCACCTTGACGCCCTTTGGCGTGGAGAACACGAAGGCATTCCTTGGCAGCACGGCGTTGGGCAACCACGTGGTGAGCGTAATCATGCGCTCGACGCCCTGTACATCGGTAACCTGGAGACGCACCGGACGTGGTTCGGTGTCGTCCAGCCACAACGTCGCCTTTTGGAATGGCACGTCGCCGTTGCTGCGTGGCACCAGCACGACGCGTTTGGTGGCGCGCCCGTTGACTGTTGCCGACTCACCGCCCGTGATGGTAAACGTGCGCTTGGGTGCATCGAGCAATTGCCCGAGCAGATCAACCACCACCGCACCATCGGCGTTGGCGGGAAGTTTCATCACCTGGCCCGGGGCACTGCTTGGCAGGTACACCCACAACGATTTGCCGTCACCGACAATGCGGTCGCCCACCGGATCGGTAAATGTGATACTCACCCGTCCAGGTTTTTGCTGCAAAAACGTTCCGCGTGACAACGCGGTTCGCCCGAGCAGCGGATTGGTGATGCGCTGATCGAACTGCGCCTCCAGCGTTTCGTGAGACGTCCACGCCTTGGCCACGCGGTCGTACGACGCTTCTGCCGCCGACTGCGCGATTGCCGACGCGCTCACAGTCGCGCTGACAAGTACGCCGAACATCGGGGCGATGATGGCCCGGCGGCGGCTGAGTCGAGTAGGCATGCAGTCAGGTACCCGAACGCCGGAACAAGGTGCCGCCCGATGCCACGATCACACCGGTGCGGTCGATACGGCGGGTGCGGGTGTGATGGTGCGGCCAATCGCGTTGGCGATGGCATGCAGTTCTTTCACCAACTGCATGAACTGTTCGGGATACAGCGACTGGGCACCGTCGGAAAGCGCCCGGTCGGGGTGTGGATGCACTTCCACGAGAATGCCGTCAGCGCCGGCAGCGACGGCGGCTCGCGCCATCGGTGTCACCTTGTCTCGCAGTCCGGTTCCGTGACTGGGGTCGGCAACAATGGGCAGATGAGAGAGCTTGTGCACCACCGGAATCGCGGTGAGGTCGAACAGATTTCGGGTGGCCGAATCAAACGTGCGCACGCCGCGCTCACAGAGAATGACATTCGGATTTCCTTCTGCGAGAATATACTCGGCGCTGAGCAGGAGGTCGTTGATGGTTGCGGCCATGCCCCGCTTCAGCAGCACCGGCTTGCCCAGTTTCCCCACGTGACGCAGCAATGAGTAGTTCTGCATGTTGCGGGCGCCGATCTGGATGCAGTCGGCATACTCGGCCACGAGATCGGCGCCGGTTTCGTCCATCGCTTCGGTGATGATGGCGAGCCCGGTTTCCTGACGGGCCTTCGCCAGCAGCTCGAGGCCCTTCTTGCCCATGCCCTGAAACGCGTACGGCGATGATCGTGGCTTGAACGCACCGCCGCGCAGTGCAGTCGCGCCGCCCGCGCGTACCGCGCGGGCCGCCTCGAGGATTTGCTCCTCGCTTTCCACAGAGCACGGACCGGCGATCACGACAATGTCGTCGCCGCCCACGCGCACGCCGGGAGCGATCTCGACAATGGTATTCTCATTCTTCCATTCACGGGCCGCCTGGCGATACGGTTTTTGCACAATGAGCACGCTGGCAACGGCCGGCAATCCTTCGATGTAGCCCCAGTCAACCTTGGAGTCGTCGCCCAGCAGTCCGATGGCCGTGCGCGTGGCGCCTGGCAAAGGAAGGGGCTTGAAGCCCTGGCGCACGATCTCCTCGCAAACGCGATCGATGTCCGCGGCACTCGCATTGGGCTGCATCACAACCAGCATGGCACGTCCTCAGAAATCGATGAACCAGCCGTCGGTCGCAAGGACCACCGGGCCGGCATACTGTTCTGCCACTTCGGCGACGATATCGACCGTCTCGACCGGCGGATAGAAATGCGTCAGCACAAGACGCTTGGCGTTCGCGCGTGATGCAATGGCACCGGCCTGGCGCGGCGTGAGATGTTCACGAATGGCCATACCGTCGGGCAGGGAGCACTCCGCCAGCAACAGGTCGCAGCCCGTTGCCCAGTCGGCCAACGCGTCGTCGTACCCCGTGTCGCCCGTATAGACGAGCCGCGTGATGTCCCGACTGACGGAATATGCCACGCTCTCCGCCGTGTGTGGTACCGGCAGGGCGGTCAGTTCGACACCATCGGGAAGTCGAATCACCTCGTCGGCCGTCAATTCGCGAATCGTCAATGGAAAACCCGGCGCCAGCAGCCAAGCGCCGTACATGGCCGCCATACTCTCCAGAAACGCGCCGGTACCGACAGGACCATACACGGTTACCGGTTCGGATCGCGGGGGCAGTTGGCCCCATCGCCATCCCATCACGAGCATGACCACATCCGCGACATGATCGGCATGAAAGTGTGTCAGCGCGACGTGGGTAATGGCGGACCAGTCTACGCCAAGCGAGGCCATGCGATGCACGGCACCCGCGCCGCAGTCCAGCAGCAACGATACGCTGCCGGCATTCACCAGGTGTGCGGATGCCGAGCGGGTGGGGTGTGGCGCGGCCGTACCGGTGCCGATAGTAGTCAGTCGCATTTGGTGATTCGTTGTTGGCGGTCAGCGGCCTAAGAACAGCATGCGGCGGAAGGTTGGGGGTTCGCGCCCGGCCTGAAACCGCAACAGGTACACGCCTGGCGCCACCGTGCGTCGATCATTGCCGGTCCCGTCCCACACGAATCGATTGTCGCAATTGCTGCCTGCACCCGGCGCGCCCCGTCCGTATTGGCCAGGCTGGAAGTCCCGTTGGCCACCCGCTTCGGGAATGAGGGTTCGCACGAGGTTGCCGCGCAGATCCGTCACGTCGAGCCCAATGCGCGCACCCGGCTCGGCTACGTCAAACCACACGCAGGTTGAGAATGCGACTGGCGACGGAAAGGGATTGGGGAAGTTCTGATACAGCAGCGTTCTTGAGGGGAGCGGTTGGTCAACAATGAGAAATGTCGCCGCACTGTTCTCCACAATCGATGCGCCATTGTCGAGCGACGCCCGCACGCTCCAGCGATACGACGTATTCGTCTGCAGTTCAGTGGATGCGCGATAAGTGGTGTCGCGTATGCCGGACACGCCGTGTTCCGGGCGGCCCGACGTGGTGATCACCAGGTCGTAGGTCCAGCCGCCGAGCAGCGGCGTAACTTTCGCGCTGCGCCAGATGAACAGCGGCCGGCGACTGTCGAACACGTCGCCGCTTGGGGAATTCGGGGTGATCAGTGTCAGCCACGTCGGCACCGTGCGCGGGCCGCTGCGGGCCGATTCGACTACAATACCATCCGACCCTTCCACGCGCGCTTGCCAAAATACGCGCGCGTTACCGGGCAGTGGTCGCAATACCTGGATGGTGGCGATCGTATCGTTCGTGAGAAAGGTGGAATCGAGCAGCACGCCGGCCGCGAAGTCGGCGGTGGTGGCGATCAGCAGGGTCACGCGCAGCGGTCTCACCGACGCCAGACCGTTGGCGCGGAATGCGAACGCAGGTGTGATGGACGGCAAGATCGCTCCATCGGGGCCATCCAGCAGGACCGTTTGCGCGCGGGCCGCAGATGCGAGCAGCATCAGCGCCACGTACGCGCCAGCGACGCAACGGAGAACGCGCCTCACGCCGATTGCGGCGCCGCACCAGCATGCTCGACGGTTACCGGATCGTCGTCCTCAATGGTTAGCGGATCGTCGGACGTTTGCGCATCAGACGGCCCTTCGTCGAGTACGTTGCCGCCGCGCAGGCGGACCGACACGATCGTTGAGACGCCCGGCTCTTGCATGGTTACGCCGTATACTGCGTCGGCCGCCTCGGTGGTGGTACGCGGGTTGTGTGTAATCACGATGAACTGCGTGCGGGACTTGAACTGGTTCAGCATCGTGACAAAGCGTCCGATGTTCTGATCGTCCAGGGGCGCGTCCACTTCATCGAGCAGACAGAACGGACTGGGCTTGGTGAGGAAGATCCCGAACAGCAAGGACAACGCCACCAAGGCCCGTTCTCCGCTGGAGAGCAGGTGGATGCGTTGTGTTTTCTTCCCGCGCGGCGACGCGTGAATCTCGATGTCGCAGTCCAGCGGGGTGTCGGGATTCTCGAGTCGCAAGTCGCATTCTCCGCCGCCGAAGAGGGTGAGAAAGATCTGACGAAAGTTCTCGCGCACCTGCACAAACGTGGCGAGAAACAGCTCACGCGCGGTGCTGTCGATTTCACGAATCGCCTGATGCAACGACTGCTTGGCCGACACCAGATCGTTGCGCTGGCCAGTGAGGAACTCCAGACGCCGCTGCTCCTCCTCATGTTCTTCGATGGCCAGCGGATTCACGGGGCCGAGTTCGTCCAGCGACGCGCGAAGCTGGAGGGCGTCGCTGCGAAGCGCATCGGCGTCGAGATCGAGCGCCACGAATCCGTGCAACAGATCTTCGAGTGAACGGCGCCATTCTGTTTCGAGACGCTGCCGAATGGCCTCGCGGCGACCGGCGAGTTCGGTATGTCGCAACTGCGCGCCGTGCAACTGTTCGCCCAGCAAGCCGGCATGACGACGCGCGTCATCCAACTGCGCTTCCACTACATCCAGCGCCACAGTCGCTGCGGCGACGGCGCGTTCGGCGTCGGACAGACGTCCGTCCGCGTCGGCCAGTGACTTTCGCTCGGTATCCAGTTCCGCGCGCCACGCCGCCAACCGTTCCGCGAGTTGCTGATCGGCCTCGGACAACGACGAGAGTTCGTGAGCCAACGACTGCAAGCGTGCCGCGGCCGTGGAATCCTCTTCCAGCAGTCGTGTCTCACGATCGATCGCCACGGACAACCGCGCCTGCGCCTGCGCCTGTGCGACCTGCCATGTGGCGCGGGCATCGCGCGACTGTTCCTGATCCTTCTCGGCCTCCGACACGTGCGCCCGCGCGTTGACAATGTCAGCGTCGGCCTCACCTGCCTGGACATCGAGCGCGGTGGCCCGTTCGGCCAGTTCCCGCGAATGCACGTCGAGTTCGCCCAGTCGCGCCATCAGACGTTCGGCGAGCGTTTGTGACTGCTGCACCTCGCGCTCGGCACGCTCACGACGTCGCTCGACTTCCTTCTGAACCTCATCGGCACGACGCGATTCCTGTTGCGCGCGATTCGACAGGTCGACAGCGGCCTGCTGTGACCGCTCGGCCTCGCTCAGTGCGCGACGCGCCGCCTCGGCCGTCATCGCGGCCGCATCGCGCGCTGCGTCGGCCCGCGCCAAATTGGCTTCGAGGCGCGTGAGTTCCGCACGCCGCTGGAGTGGTCCGGCACCCGACATCGTGCCCGGCAGAAACACCGCGCCGCGATCGTCGACAAACGCCTCACCACCATCCAGTGCACGCACCTTGCCCAACAGGGCCCGCACCCAGCGCGCGGCCGGTCCGCTGGCCTGTACACTGCTGGAGAGTGCGTCGGTTTCCGCGCTCATCTCGGACACGACGTCCAGCGGAAGCAACAACAATGGTCCGGGTTGCGTTTCGGCATGCCACCGGCGCACGGCGCGCGCGGCATCGGCATCACGCACCACGATGGCGTGCATGGTGGCCCCGAGATACCGCTCGACCAGTGTGGCGGCGTCCCCATCGGCGGTCACGAAGTCGGTGAGTGGTCCCAATACCGCGCCCTCACCAAACCGTTCGCGTTCTTTCAGCAACTTGGCGGCCGACGGTGCGAGGCCAACCCGTTCGCGCTCCAGACCTTCGAGGGCATTGCGCCGCCCTTCCAGCGCCGTGCGCGATTCCACCGCGGCGGCAAACGCATTGCGCGACTCGGCATCGGCAATGCGCGCGGTTGCGGCCGCCAAGCGCGCACCTTCGAGCGTCATGTGCGCGTCGCGCGCGTGTCCCGCCGTGAGGTGAATCTGTTCGCGAGCCGCCACGAGCTCCCGTTCCGCGATGGTTAGCGCATCGGCGAGCTGCTGGCGCTCGATCTCCAATGCCTCGCGGCGCTGCTGCGTTTCTGCGTGCTCGCGTCCGGTGCCCTCGCGATCGAGTTCGAGTCGTCGCGCCTGGTCGCGATGTTGGCGCACCTGCCGCTCCAACTGGTCGAGCACGGCGCGGTGGTGCTGCACGGTTTCGCGCGTCGTGAGTTCGGCCGCTACGCGTTGGGCCAGCGCTTCGCCAGCATCGGTCAGTTCGCGTTCCAGCGTACTCTTGTCCGTCGCGGCCCGTTCACGATCCTCGCGCAAACGCCGTCCGAACGCTTCGTTTTCGCGACGCTCTTCTTCGGCGCGCTCCCGGCGCTGCAGCGTGCTGCGTTGCCGCTCCTCGGACACGGCCAACTCGCGCTCAAGGTGTTGTGTCGTGTCGCGCTGTTCGGCGGCCAGTCGGGCCAGTTCCACTCGGCTGGCTTCGGCAATGGTGCGCATGGTGTGCGCTGTTTCCCGCGCCGATTCCGAACGGCGTATCTGGGCATCCGCGTCGGGGACGGCGGCGGACAATTCCACAAGACGGCCATCGAGTGCCCCGAGTTCGTCGTGCCACGACGCCATCTCGCGCGTGGCCAATGACAACTCCACCTGGAAACGCCGCGCCATCAGTTCCGCATGACGTTCGGCGCGACGGCGTTGACGGGCCAACGAGCGCACCTGACTCTGGACTTCCGAGATGAGGTCATCAAGGCGCGCCAGGTCGACCGTGGTTTCGTCGAGGCGACGCTCGGCACTGCGTCGGCGATCGCGATACAGGCCGACACCAGCGGCTTCTTCAAACAACTCACGACGATCATCGGGCCGATCGGAGAGCAGGGCATCGATCATCCGGCTTTCGATGACGACGCCGGAGTCGGCGCCGAGTCCCGTGCCGCGCACGAGGTCCTGAATGTCGCGCAGGCGACAGGGCGCACGATTGAGCAGGTACTCGCTCTCGCCGGAACGCAGCAGGCGGCGCGTCAGCACCACTTCCTTGAACGGTACCGGCAGTTCGCCGTCGTTGTTTTCGAAGTGCAACGACACTTCCGCCATGTTCACGGCCTTTCGTGCCGACGAACCATGGAAGATGACGTCTTCCATCTTCGCACCGCGCATCGTTCGCGCGCGCTGCTCGCCCAACACCCAGCGTACCGCGTCGGACACGTTGGACTTGCCACTGCCATTCGGGCCGACAATGGCCGTCACCCCCCGCTCGAACACGAACTCGGTGTGATCGGCGAACGCCTTGAACCCATGTATTTCGAGCTTCGTCAACCGCACTAGAACGATCTCCCTGTTCGATAGGCCAGCACCGGCGTGATGCCCAGTGCGCGCAATGAGTCTGCCAGCAAGGTGGCCTGACGAGGCGATTCAAACGCACCGGTGTACACGGTCGCGCTGCCGTTGGCCTGCTGAAGCGCGTAAGCCAGAACGCCGCGACTCCCGTACTCCTTGACGTGAACCCACACCTCGTTCACGGGAACACCGCCTTCCAGTCGAATCGCGAATGGCACGCTGGTCACGTTCCCGCCGCTCACGAGTTGCGCGGCGCGCAGTTGGGAGAGCAGCATCTCGGCGCCTTGACGGTCTGTCCGCGCGCCGATGAACACCCTGAACCACGTTGCGCCATCAAGCAGCACCGGGGTCACTGCCAACGCCGGTTGCGCCAGAACGCGCTTGTCCGACAAGGCTTCATTGCGGGTGTTGGCCGACGAATAGAAAACGGCGTAGCGCGATGCGATGGTGGAATCCGATGGATTGGCAATCGTGAGAATCGGGGCCACGGGGGTGGCGACCGTGTCCACGGCGACGACAGTGGAGTCTTCGCCGACGCGCTTTGCCGACTCCAGCACGGCGCTGTCGGCTTGGCTCAGCGTATCCATGGGCGTCGGTTTTACCAGCATCGCGCTGGTATCACTGGTCGGACGAGAAAACCAGGCGGCAACCGGAGTCGGCAGCCGCGTAACGATTTGCGACCAGAATGCGCCAACGCCCACTGCGATGGCGCCCAGCACAACCAGACCGGCAACTATTCGACGTGAACGCACCCCCTCGGATTGCACCGCCGCCTCGCGCGCCCGCGCCGCCTTCTCGCGCGGTGGTGCTGGCGGTGGTGGTGCAACCGCCGGCGCCGGCGGCGCGATGATGGACACGCCAGCGGGCATCGGGAATCGAGTCTCGCCGACCGGAAGCAGCGCGCCGATGTAGCCACACAATTCCGCAAAGCCCGGGGTTCCTGGAACTGCGACAACAAGTAGCAGCGCGCCGACCTGATGAAACCCCGACGCCAGCCTACGCCAG
>JANOKE010000625.1:0-2249 GCA_031419135.1 Gemmatimonadaceae bacterium | reverse complement strand
GCGCGGTGGCTGGGGCTTCCGGGCAATCCGGTTTCGTCGATGGTAACGGCGACGTTATTCGCGTGGCCATTGATTCGCCGCCTGGGTGGTCACGCCAACGTTTTGCACCGAGAGTTGACGGCGACGATGCGCGACCGATTCGACACGCCCGCGTTGCTGACGTACTTCGTGCGTGTGGTGCTCGCGCGTCGAGCCGACGGTGGGTACGATGCGCGGCTCGCCGGTCCGCAAGGATCGAACCTGCTGCACACGATGGCCGTTGCCGAGGCGTTGCTGATCGTGCCGGAATCGCAAGCGGCGGCCATGCCCGGTGAGGAATTCGACGTGGTACTGCTGCCGTGAGCGCCGCACCGTTGGAAACGTTGGCCGGTCTGCATGGCGAGCTGCTAGATGAGGCGCTGTGCCGTCGGTGGACCACCGCGACTGAATCAGTGGCGCTCGACACGGCACGGTGGTCGCTGCTCAAGCCGGCCAACGCGGATCACCTGATCAGCGAAGCCGACTATGTGATGGACGAACGACTGCCGTATTGGGCGGATCTGTGGCCATCGGCACGCGTGCTGGCCGCGACGTTGCTGCGTGAGGTTGGCGCGGGACGCCGGTTGCTGGAACTGGGGTGTGGGGTAGGACTGGCAACCATTGCCGCCATGCACGCCGGATTTGACGTCACGGCCACCGACTACTACGACGACGCGTTGCATGTGACGCGTGGCAACGCGGCGCGCAATCTTGGGCGCGAACCGCGCGTGCAGTTGGTGAACTGGCGTGAGTGGCCCGAGAACCTCGGCAGGTTCGATGTCGTGATGGCGGCTGACGTGCTGTACGAGAAGGAGTACGCAACGCTGGTGGCGGCCTGTATTGCGCGGGCGTTGGCACCCGATGGCGTCGCCCTCGTTGCCGATCCCGGGCGGTTGGCGTTGCCCGCCTTTCGCAAGGGCGTGGCGGCGCACGGGCTCATGATCGCGTCGGTGCATACGGAGCACTACGCGGAGGGCGCGGTCACGCAGGACATTCAGGTGATGCGGATCAGACGGCTCGCGTAACCCGACGGCAAGGTTGACCGCACACCTTCCGATTGTTGGTGGCGTCTCGGTGGAACAATTGATCAGGGGACGACAATCTCCCGGCGCAGTCGAATGTCCTTGCTGGATGCACCGACCATGATGCGCCAGGTGCCGGGTTCAACCACCCGCTTCATGTCGGCGTCGAGGAGGCTCAGTTGCGCGCGGGTCACCCGAAACGTCACGGTGCGCGATTGCTGCGGCGCCAGTGTGATGCGCGTAAAGCCGGCCAGTTCCATGACCGGCCGGGCGACGGTAGCGAGCACGTCGTGCAAGTACAGTTGCACAACCTCATCGCCGTCGCGGGCACCGGTGTTCACAACAGTGGCCGATACCAGCATCGCGAGTGTGTCCTGCGGCGGGCGGATGTCGAGCACCAGATCGCGGTAAGCGAAGTTGGTGTAGCTCAGCCCGTGTCCGAACGGAAAGAGCGGCTGACCCGTGAGGTCGAGGTAATCGTCACCGCGACCGGTGGGCTTGTGCGCATAGTGCAACGGCACCTGCCCTTCGTGCATCGGAAAGGTGATCGGCAAGCGGCCGGCGGGATTCACGCGTCCGAATACCATATCGGCCACAGCGTGTCCGCCTTCCTGGCCGGGATACCAGACGTCTACCACGGCATCGACGCGATCGAGCCAGGGCATGGTGATGGCACTGCCGCCAACGAGAATCACCACCACTGGCGTTCCTGTAGCGGCGACACGACGGATCATCTCTTCCTGTCGTCCCGGCAGGCCGAGTTTGGCGCGGTCACGGAACTCTCCCTCTTCGATTCCGGCCACAATGATGGCAACGTCACTCGCGCGGGCCACCGTGACCGCGTTCGCGATGGTCGTCTCCTGCGAGTCGACCACGCCCGCATCCCAGAGCAGCTTGAGTCGCGCGTTACCGGTGGCCTCGAAGAATTCAAGTCGCACGTCGTGTTGGGAGTGCGGCGCGAAGGCGACCGGTACTGACCGCGTGCCGTACGATTGCTTGTGCCAGTTGTCGATGATCAAGCGTTTGTCGACATACAGTCGGTAGCCGTCGTTGCCTTCGACGGCCAGCGTTCGCGCGCCGGTTGGCGGCGCCGTGACGCGTGCCGTCCAGCGCGCGGAATACCAGTCGAACGGGATGCCGCGACCCGGCGAGTTGAGTGTCCACCCGAAGTCGACGTGCGCGTCGACGCGAGCCAGTCGCGGGGTGCCG
>JANOKE010000624.1:0-7167 GCA_031419135.1 Gemmatimonadaceae bacterium | reverse complement strand
GGCACCAACGCACGACATGTCGCGTTTCACGCGGCGCTTGCGGTGGCCTATGGACTGTCAGCCGATGGCGCGCTCAAAGCGCTGACCGTGTGGCCGGCCGAGATTTTTGGTGTGGAGAAGGAGATCGGGACGATCGCGACCGGGAAGCTCGCCAACCTGTTCATCACGACTGGCGACCCGATGGATCTGCGCACGCAGGTGGTGGAAGTGTTCATCAAGGGCCGTCAGGTGCCGGACGACGATCGTCACAACCGTTTGTACCTCAAGTACAAGGCTCGGCCGAAGATCATCATTGTGCCGTGAGCCGTCGCTGTTCCCACTGTGCGACGGTTGCGCGGTGGGGCCTTCGCGATGGAGCAAGAAGTGACGACGGGCTGGCCGCGCCACACACTTGGTCGCACCCCTAAACGGGCTCTCCCCGAGGATCGCTGGTCTCAATATCAAAGGTGCGACGGGCGGCATCTCCCACTCCGGCAACGTATCCCATGGCTTCGGCAAACGCACCGTACGTATGCACCAGCAATATCAGCGGCAGGCTCGTGAAAAACGCCTGACGCATCTCGGGGCGGCCCCACAAACGCCAAAACAGGCGGCAGGCAATGATGGAGGGGCTGAGGGGCACGGCGGCTAAAAAGTAGAAACAGCGTCTGGGCCATCCCCACGCTTCAACTTCGACCCGCGTCGCGGCGAGCAGACGCTGCCACACGGCGCTGTCCCTCGCACAGCGTACCAGCTCCGGATGATTCAAGTGACGCACCCTCGCGTTGCCAGCCTGCCAGAATTCGGCGCCGTTTGCCCCCAACTGCTGCAGCGATGTGACCTCGCCGCTGAACCACTTTGCGAGGTTGGGAGCAGCCCGCAAAACACCACGTGCGTAGGCCACATTCATCTTCGACGGCGAGCGAATCGGGCCAGATCGTACGGGCGCCATCCATGGTCCATACGCCAACACCAGGAACGACCGGCTCACCCAATTCACCGGGTTCAGATTCTCGAACGCATACGCGACCGCGGCGACGTTGGGTCTTGCGCGGAAGGCGCTGACAACCGCCGCCGCCCAGCCAGACTGCGGAACACAGTGGTCCTCAAGGAACGCAACGATGTCCGCGCGAGCGAACTGCGCGCCTACCGCTTTGGCGTGAGGAATCGAAAGCGCGTCGGGGCATGCGTAATACTCCAGCCCCCGAGTCGGCCCCTCCAGAGCGGGCACACCCAGATCCGGTCGGCTATCCATGACAATGACCTGAACGTCCGCTACACCGGTCTGCTGCAGGATCGCCTTCAGGCAACGCCACGCCCGCCAGCGCCGCTCGCCGATGGTCACCACCACCGACAACTGAGGCGTTCCGGATTCGTGCTGCGGCGTATTCATAATTATGCTTTGCATCGCATGGTCAAGTTCTCCATAGTGATTCCCTGTTACCAGTCGTCGGCCACCCTCCCTGCCTGTCTCGAATCGCTGGAGGGTCAAACGCATGGCGCTTTTGAACTGATCCTGGTAGACAGCACGCCGGGCGTTGACGCTGTCAGTCCTGTTGCGGCCGCCTACCCGTGGGCGAAATGCCACCACCATCCGGAACGCCTGGGAGCACACGCCGCCCGGAATCTGGCAGCGCAGATGGCGACCGGTGAGTTATTGGCCTTCATGGACCCCGACATGACTGCAGCGCCGGACTGGCTGGCGCAGCTCGACGCCGAGCAGCAGCGCGGACATACGGTGGTTGGCGGAGGCGTAGATTGTCCAATTGGCTATTGGACACAGGCGGTCCATTTGACCAAGTACGGCTGGTGGCTCAGTGGGGGCAGGCTGGATACTCGTAGCCAATTGCCATCGGGAAACCTGTGCTTGCCGCGTCGCCTGTTCCTTGAAGTCGGCGGCTTTCCGGACCGCTTTTGGGAGGGCGATACCGCGTTGAGCGACACGCTTGCCGCGCGCAACATCACGCTCTGGCACCAGCCAGCCGCTGTGACCGTTCACAATGACGTGCCCAGTTGGCGGAGTTTCCTGAGGGAACGCTACTTACGCGGCTACGACACGGCCCGCGCGAGAACGCAGCGCAACGGCTGGGGCAAGTGGCAGCGTGGAGCGCGTACGCTCGCGAGCCCGCTGACATGGATGCTGATGCTCTGGCGTGGCGCCCGACTGGCCGTTCGCTCTGGGTGGGGACGGCGTTGGCTTTTCGCCAGTCCCGTTATCGGGGCCGGACTGCTGTGCTGGGTAGTTGGAGAGAGCCGCGCGAATTGGGAAGTCGATTGACCGCCACTCTTTCGTGGTGTGTGGCAGCCCTGTTAGCGCTCGTCGCGGGTCGGCGATTCTGGCTGATTGCCGGGGCCTTTCGACGTGACGTCCCGTCGTCGCCCCAAACGTTGCCCCACGTGTTGCCCGAGATACTGATCTTGGCCGCCATGCGCAATGAGTGCGAGCGGGCTCATCAACTCCTCACGGCGTTGGACCAGGTGAACTATCCGGCTGATCGGCTGCGCATCGTCCTGGGGGATGATGCGTCCGAAGACCACACGTTGGACATGTTGACGGCATGGGCCGCCGGGCGAACGCACGTGATGGTGCTTTCGGGTGACACCCCGCTCGGTAAAGCTGAGCGGCTTAACCGGTTACTTGAGAGTTCTGGCAGTGGCGCGCCCTTCATAGCGGTTTATGACGCCAAGCATGGTCCGGCCAGCGATTCGCTGTGGCGGCTGGTTGGCGGAATGGAGAATGAGAGCACGGGTTGTCTCTGCGGCTACCTGGAACCCAAGAACGCCCGAGCGTCCTTGGTGTCTCGCTATGCGGCGCTGGAGAGCTGGGTAACCCAGCTGGTTCACCACGAGGGCAAGGAAAACCAAGGTCTGTCGTCGCCTTCGTTGGGCGGAAACTGTATGTACCGTCGAACTGCTCTGGAGCAGGTGGGCGGTTTTCCGGCGGGTGCTCTCTCCGAGGATACCGAGCTGTCGCTCGCGATGCAGGCGCTGGGCTGGCGAACCCGATTCCTGCGGAGGGCCCGCGCGACCAATCTCGTGGTGGATTCCCTGGGCGACTTTTGGCGGCAGCGGCTTCGTTGGAGCGCTGGCCTCGCGGCTGCGCAGCGAAAGGCGAGAGGGCCGTTCAGATGGGCTATGATTCTTGGGTATGGTGACCGATTGCTTTTGCTGGTCGCGGTTGGCTTGGCGGTATTGGATTGGCTTCCGTGGTGGGTCCTTCTGCTCTATTTGGCGGCGCCGCTGGCGATGGTGGCCGCGGCGATTCTGCGGGCCGGGGCGCTCCGCGATGGACCCAAGATGGTAGTCGCGATTCTGCTCCTGTTCCCGGTGGACATTGCGGTGACAGCCGTGTCAGTGTTTTCAGGCTGGGGCACGCGCCGATCTGTCTTCTGGCGTTGAGTGCGTGGTCGATCCCGAGGCTGTGCCTGTCCGCCGAGACTACATCACCGTTGTGATCAGGTCTACAGTGACTTCTGACACAACCGCTGGTACTTCAAGTGCAAAAGCCTGGCCGAAGATCGTCATCGTGGGCGACTCTCCTCAGCCAATGCACGCGATCGCGGAGCGTTGCGTGCGCATTTTTGCCGATGTGACCGTTCGATCCGAAGACCATGCGCGCGGCGCGCGGCTCACCGGCCAGCACAGCGGACCCTCATGTCGTCTTGCGTAACGGGCGCCCGGCACAGACAATTGACCGCATGTCAGACCAACCGACTGCACCGGAGAACTTGATCCACCGGCTGATCCCGCATCAGGGCTGCGTGATCACCCCAACCGCGGATGGTGTCGACATCGCCGGGTCCGCGATGAACTGGGTGATGTCGGTCGGCGTGTTGCCGTTCGTGATGCGGCCCCCCTTCGCGATACGCGTCATCGGCAAGACCGACTCCACCAACTTGCGCCTGCATTGGCATCGCGGCGAAGTGATCTTCAACTGGGAGTGCAACGTGCGCGAACTGCGTGTGCACGATCCCGCCACGGGCGAGCAGCACGCAATCAAGGACAAAGGCTTTCTCGCGACCAACGAGTGGCATGAGATCGTCTGGGAGATTGCGCCGCGGCGCATCTGCGTGATCGCGGACGACGAGATTTTGTTTGAGAAGAAGGGCGACTACCGCGGTCTCGTGTCGGCCCCGTCCATCGGCCCCTGTTTTGGCAGCACCGTGTCGATCAGGGAGTTTTGGGCGGTGCCGATCGAGGGCAAGTAACGCACCAACTGCCGAGGTTCGCTGCATCGCGCCGGAACGCCGATCAATCAACAACGTGATAACCGCTATCCCTCGCGGCACCGAACTCGCTCGCCCGTTCGTCCCGTCCTTCGACTTCGAGCGATCGAAACAGTTCTATCAGGCGCTTGGCTTCACGCTGCTCCTTGACAGTGAGGTCGCGATCTTCGGCATCGGTGCCAGCAGTTTCATTCTCCAGCGCTACGAGAACCGCGAGGTCGCGCAGCACTTCATGCTGCAGCTCATGGTTGACGATCTCGACGCCTGGTGGACGCACATCACCTCGCTCGATCTCGCCGGTCGGTTTGGCATCGGCACCCTGCGCGCACCGGCGATGCAGCCATGGGGACTGCGCGTCGCGTACATCAGCGACCCGTGCGGCATCTTGTGGCATGTCGCACAGCGCCGTCCGGGGATGCCGCAAGACTGAAGGCGCCGCTTCCAACCAAGCGTGCGCAGCGCGCCAGGAATAGCGCGGCTGTCGCGCGGCGGCCACTTCTGCACTCGACACTGTAGTTCAACGTTCCGCAGGCGCCGGCTTTGATCGCCTGATCCATGCGCGCTATCAGTCCGATCTGGCCGCGCTTGTCACCTTCGATCGTAAGGCTGCGCGCCTCTCAGACGCGCAGTTACGGCGCGGGTAGCCGCAGTCACTGCCGCCGCGGAGCGAAAGGACTGTAGTCGACACGTGTACATCAGGAATCGTGCCCTTACCGCCCCGCACGTTCGTCGCGCCTCTGGCGAGTCTTTCGCGCGAAATCCGTGCCGTAAGCCCAACGGTGCGCGGTACCCACCGTGCGACGGTCGCGCGGTGGGGCAGTGGCGGGCGGCTGGGACGCAGGCGTGCTCGCCTCGACTGGCGCAGTATGGATGACATGTTATATTACATGATATGCCAAAAGTCTCAGCGGCCAATCGCAACGTCCAGCGGTACCGAGATCGCATGAAGCGAGCTGGCCTGCGGCTTGTTCAACTCTGGGTTCCGGACACCCGAGCGCAGGGGTTTGCCGACGAATGCGTGCGGCAAAGCCGCGTAGCGGCCAGAAAGCGCCGCGTGGAGCGCGACGTGCATGATTGGACTGAGGACACCCGAGATACGGCCGGATGGACGGGCTGAAACGCGGAGATCTCGTGGTGGTCGCCATGTCGGGTGACTATGGAAAACCGAGACCTGCGCTGGTGGTCCAGGCCGATGTGTTCAATCACGCACATGCAAGTGTGACGCTGCTTCCTGTGACGAGTACGATTGTTGACGCGCCCCTGTTCCGCCTCACAATGGCGCCGTCGCCTGGGAACGGCCTGCGCGCGTTGTCGCAGATCATGATTGACAAGGTGACCACGGTCGCACGAGCCCGAATCGGTCCAACGATTGGCCATGTCGAGGACGATGTCTTGTTGCAGGTGAGCCGAGCTCTGGCGCTCTGGGTCGGGATCGCCGCGTAAGCAACCGGGTGGTGGGTTTCGACGCCAACGGTCACCACCATGCATATAGATTGCACGTGATGACCACTTCTCCAATTCGTTCGCGCCGTAGCGCGCTTATCCTTTTGCTCGCCACGGCTGCCTGCGACCGCGCGACGCCACCGTCGCCTGCCAAGGGTGTGGCGATCCTCGACACCACGGCCATCGCGGCGCCGACCATGCCGGCGCGTGTTCCGCGACCAGATTCCACGCGCGCGCTCTACGTCAATGCATGGGCGGCGGGCTCACGCGCGCGCATGAAGGACTTGATCCGCATCGCCGATGCCACCGAAATCAACGCGTTCATCGTTGATGTCAAAGAGTCCGATACGTTCCTGACGTACGACAGCACTGCCATCCCTTTGGCGATTGAAATCGGGGCTGACAAGCGACCGGCATCGAAATGGCTGCCGGCGCTGGTCGATACGCTTCGGGCGCACCGCATCTATCCGATCGCCCGCATCGTGGTGTTCAAGGATCGCGCGCTCGCCGACAAGAAGCCGGAGCTGGCGATTCGCAACACCAGCGGCGGCGTGTGGCGCGATCGCAAGGGTGGCGCGTGGGTCAATCCGTACGACAAACGCGTGTGGGACTACAACATCGCGATCGCGCGCGAAGCGTTGGACATGGGCTTCTCCGAGATCCAGTGGGACTATGTGCGATTCCCCGATGTCACCGCCACGATGCGCGCGACGATTGTGTATCCGCACAGTGAGGGGAAGAATCGCGCCAACAACATTCGCGACTTCATCCAGTATTCCAAGACACAGCTGGCCGACTTCAAAGTCCCAGTGACGGCTGATGTGTTCGGGTTGTCAACGCACGCCGAAGGGGATGTCGATATTGGTCAGCAATGGGAATCGGTGATAGTCGCCGCCGATGCGGTGCTGCCGATGGTGTATCCCTCGCACTATGCGACCGGACTGTACGGATTTGCCAAGCCAATCGCCAACCCGTATCAGATTGTGCGACTCGCGCTGACGGATGCGATGGAGCGCACGCGTTTTGTCAAAGACTCGACCGGGAAACCTGTCGGCGAGGTGGTCGGTTGGCTGGAGGCGATGAGCATTCGTGGCGCGTCATACGGTGCGGCGGAAGTGCGCCTGCAGATCCAGGGGGCGTACGATGCGGGGGTGAAGAGTTGGGCGCTGTGGAATCCGGGCTCGCGATTCACAGAGTTTGAGGACGCACTGCGGCCGGACAGCGGCGGCGTTTCACCGATCGAACGCCGCGGATGGGTGCCGCCGACCTGGGAGCTTCCGCGACAGCGCCTGAGTATGGTGATTCGCAACCGTGAACAGGCTGCCGCACGAGCGGCGTCCGATTCCGCGGCGTTGCGTGATAGCGCGCGGGTACGTCGTGACAGCGGTCGTAGCGACGGCACGCGCAAGCAGTGAATGTGGTGCGCGCGCAATGAAGGCGTTTGAAGTCGTCCTCACCCGCGGAACCGAGGCGCCGTCGGCGACGGCTGTGGAGCGGGCGAAGCAGGCGGGGATGAATT
>JANOKE010000623.1:0-6469 GCA_031419135.1 Gemmatimonadaceae bacterium | reverse complement strand
CTCCAGCGTGCGCTCGGCGTCGAGACCGCTGATGGGACACAGGTGACCGGCACGGTCGAGGCGGCACCCGATGATCGGGAGTGGCGATTTGTACCGAGCATGCCCTGGCGGCGCGGGCCGTACCGCGTGTTGGTATTGTCGATTCTCGAGGATCCCGCCGGCAATCGAATCGATCGGCCGTTCGAGGTAGACGTGTTTGAGCGCGTGGATCGAACGCCGGCGCCTGAACGCCGGACGATCCCGTTCAACGTCAGGTCGCGTTGAGGTTGTAGCGCATGATGCCGGCATGGCGCCCGCGCGCGTCGCGCTCGAGCGCGTAAACGTCGCCGCTCGGTCCTGCGGAGGCGGTCACGACCGCGCGCAGCGCCGCTTGCTCCCCGGCGGTGAGCTGCACCTGCAATGCCGCGAGCGTGCCAGACAGATGTTCGGTGTGTCGCGCACCCACGATCACGGCCGCTACTGCCCGTTGATCGAGCACCCAACCGAGTGCCACGGCACCGATGGTGCTCTGGTGCGCGCGCGCGATATCGTGCAGCGTTTGCAGTACCTGCTGGAATGCGATCCACTGGCCGAACTCGTCGATGATGAGTTTGTATTTCACCAACGATCGGTTCTCCAACGGCTCGGCGGGTTCTGCGGCGCCCAGCCAGCGCTCGTGAAAGAATCCGCCGGCGAGCGCCCCGTACGCCAGCAGGGCCACGCCGCGTTCGGCACAGATCGTGGCCATGTCGCCGAGCGCGCGCCGATCCAGCAGCGAGCACTGCACCTGATGCGATATCACCGGCACACCGGCATCAAGCAGTGCACGCAGATGCGGCGTGTCCATGTTGGTGACGCCGATGTGTCGAATCTTGCCCGCGTGCTGAAGGGCGGTCAGATGCAATGCGGCCTGCTCGACGCCGGGCACATTGTAGTCCCACCAATGCAGTTGCACGAGGTCAAGCGTGTCCACGCCCAACCGTCGCAGCGACCGATCGACAAGACGCTCGATGTCGACACGACGCAGCGTCGACAGGGTATCGCGATCCGGCACGCACTTGGTGTGGATGCGAATCGGGGGCGCCGATGGGCCATGCGTCGCGCGCCACATCCGAAGGAATTCACCGATGAGTGCTTCGACACCCGTATAGATGTCCGCGCAGTCGAAGGCCGTAATGCCCGCCTCCGCAAAGCGCATCATGTCCAGGAGTGCACGATCATGATCAACCGCGCCGTGGCCACCGGCCAACTGCCACCCGCCCTTGATGATCCGGGGAATGGTGTAGCCGGGGGCAATGTGCGCGGTGGGCACCATCACGTCGCCGATTCGCCCGCGGGTGGCAGCGGCACGGCGGTCACGTTGGCATGACGAAACGTTGTCGTTCCGGTACGCGTGATGCGAAAGCGCGCGCCGCAATGCGGATCGGGACACGCGACCTCGGCGTCGGTGGTCATCCAATCATTGGGATGCGTGGGACGTTGCTTGGCGGGCAGCAGCGGTAGCAGCGCGGCCAACGGATACAATGGAAAAGTCTGACCGGGCGGAAAGTGCAGATTCTCGCCAACCAGGGCGAACCAATCGCCTGCCTTGTGGTTGCAGATCATCGGCCGCTCGGTCGCGATGACGTCCACACGCAGGTCATAGAGCGGAAAAGTGTCGTCGGACATGGCGCGAATGATAGCCCGGGATGATCTTCTCCGGCCACATGCCACGCTCACCGGATACCATCGTTGTTGCGCCGCTCACGTTCTACGGTGGTCTCACCGGCGCACTGGCCCCATTCGCCTGCTTCCTGGCTGGCGTGGCGGCTCTGGCGCTGAATGGCGCCCCAGACGAGAAGGGTTTCTGGCCCGTCCTGCTCCTCGCGTTGACGATCGGACTCCTGCTGGCCCGCGACCGCGCGCGATATGCCGATGCGATGCTGGATGGCATGAGTCAGCGTGTGGTAATGGTGATGCTCTGTGCGTGGCTGTTTGCGGGTGTGTTGGGCGCCGTGCTGGGGGCGGCCGGATTTATCGCTGCACTGGCGTGGCTGGCGCGGGAGACCCATCTCACCGGCGGGGGGTATGTCGCGGCGGCGTTCCTCGCGTGCGTGATCGTGTCTACGGCTACGGGCACCAGTTTCGGCACGATTCTGCTCTGTGGACCGTTGCTCTATCCTGCGGGTGGCGGCGCCGGTGCCGCACCGGCGGCGCTGATGGGAGCGATTCTCGCCGGCGCGACATTTGGCGATTCCATTTCGCCGGTGTCGGACACGACGATCGCATCGAGTGGAACACAGTACGTGGACATTGGCGGAACGGTGCGCAGTCGGTTGGTCTATGTCATTCCCGCGGGATTGGTGGCGCTGGTGGCGTCGGCGTTGTTGGGTGCGGGCGCAGATTCGCGCGTGATTGCCAGCGCGGCGGCGGCGACCAATCCAACCGTGATGGGTGCCGCGCCTGCGTCTGCGCTGATTCTTCTGCTGTCACCGGTGCTGGTGATCTGGATGCTGCTCGTCAAGCGCCATCTGATCGAAGCGTTGCTGTGTGGCATTGCCAGCGCGACGGTGCTCGCGCTGGTGCTGGGCCTCATCATTCCATACGATCTGTTGCACATTGCACCCGGCACCTTTGGCGCGACGGGCATTGTGGTGGACGGCATGCAGCGCGCCGTGGGCGTGAGTGTGTTCACGCTGCTGCTGGTCGCATTGGTGGGAACGCTGCAGGCCACCGATGCGTTGGACCGACTGGTGCTCGCAGCACAGGGTCGCGCGTCGTCACCGCGCGCCGCGGAATCGTGGATTGTGGGTGTGGTATCCGGCGCCGTCCTGCTGACAACGCACAGTGTGGTGGCAATCCTCGCCGTCGGCGAGTTTGCGCGACAGACGGGCCAACGATTTGGCATCCCGGGTTACCGCCGGGCGAACCTGTTGGACATGACGGTGTGCACGTGGCCATTCCTGCTGCCGTATTTTCTGCCAACGATTCTGGCGTCGAGTGCGAGTCGCAGTGGTGAGGCCTACCACATGCCCGTGTTGAGCGCCGGTACGATCGGGCTGTACAACACGTATGCGTGGGCACTTGTGTTGGCCATTGTGATCGCCGTTGCCACGGGGTATGGGCGACGGCAGGAGCACAGTCCGCTGGAGTGAGCCACCGCGTCCCGCCGTCAGAACATGCAGCTGCTGCGCGCGGGAATCGTGATGGCGGTGCGCGCCCCCCGCTTGACAGGTACGCCGCACACCCCCAGCGCGTCGTGCACACCCACCGCGCCCGCCACGTCGACCGTCACCGCCGTCGTGTCGTTGTTGAGCGCAATAACACTTGCGCCTCGCCGATACACGAACGCCCGATCATCGATGAACAGGTGCTCGGTCTTGGCCCCACGCAGGTCGGCGCGCTGGCCACGGAGTGCCAACAGTCGCTGCACGTGCGTAAACACCGACTGCTGTTCGGCGGTTCGCCCGCCCGCCACAAACGCATCGCGCACATCGCCACGCCATCCGCCCGGAAAGTCCCGTCGATTGTCGGGATCGTTGCCACCCGGCAACGCAATTTCGTCGCCATAGTAAATGAGCGGTGTGCCGCGAATGGTGAGCAACAGCGTGTACGCCAACTTGAGTCCGGCTACGGTCGCGCCTTTCTCGTGCATGAAGCGCTGCACGTCGTGCAGCCCCAGCAGCGTCACCAGCGACGTGGGGTCGCGATACAATTGATCATGCGCCAGCACTTGCCCGATCGCACGAATCGACTGCCCTTCGCCAAACACGCGACGGATCGTGAAGTGCAACGGGAAGTCGAACATCTTGTCCACGCCCGTGCGCACGCCATCGAATGCCGTGCGACTGCCCTCGAAGAACGAGATCATCGCCGGATCGCCATCCAGCACTTCACCAACAACCTTGAGCGTTGGGTACTGCCGTTTGATGGCCGCCATCCAGTCGCGCCAGAACGTGCGCGGCGCGTACGGCCAGGTATCCTGGCGAATGCCGTCCAGGCCGCTGACACCCACCCACCAGAGCGTGTTCTGGATGATGTAACGGGCGACCTCAGGATCGCCCTGATTCAAGTCGGGCAGGATGTTCACGAACCAGCCGTCCAGTGTGTTGCGGCGCATGTCTGCCGTCGCATTGGGATCGGCCAGCGTCCACGTCTGCCAGTCATTGTTGGGATGGTTCGCTTCGGTGCCGTGGAACCAGGCCGGTGTTGGCGCATCCTTCACCCACGGGTGATACGGCCCGGTGTGATTCGCCACCATGTCGAGAATGATTTTGATGCCGAGTTTGTGCGACGCATCCACGAGTTGCCGCAACTGCGGCAACGTGCCGAAATGTTCTTCCACGCCGTAAAAGTCCGTCGCTCCGTAACCATGGTAGTCGGTGATTGCCTGACCGTCGTACGTTTCCTTGGCGTTGAGCTCGTTGTTGTTGTCGTAAATGGGATTGAGCCAGATCGCGGTGATGCCGAGCGACTGAAGATACGGCAGCTTCTGCTGCACGCCGGCCAGGTCGCCGCCGTGGTAATAGCGCCCCTTGGCACGATCGATCAGGTTGGACTGCCCGCTGGGGCGATCATTCATGGTGTCGCCATTGGCAAACCGATCGGGCATGATGAGATACATCACGTCATCTGGTCCGAAGCCTTGGAATCGACCAGTCGCCGCGAGCGGCGCCGACAACGTGAATGGCACCGATATCGTGCCGTTCACCGTGCGCAGCGTGAGTGGATATGCACCTGCCGCCGCGCCGCGTGGAATGGTCACATTGACGAACGCATACGTGCCAGTGCTGTTTGTCGTCACGCGACTGCAGGCGAGCCTGGGGCACTCAAATCGCGCGCCGCCGAGATGCGTGCCGCGCACCAGCACGCGCACCGGATTGATGGAGTGGCTGGCCCACCAGTTGGGCGGCTCGACCTTGGAGACGGTTGGGCTCTGCGCGGAAATCGCGCTCGTCAGCGACATCACCAGCCAAGGCGCGACCAACAGCGACCCCACGCAGGATGACTTCATGCGGCCGCCTTCATCGCGTTGGCTTGCAGCGGCGGTGTAAGCGGCACGACCTCCTTCACCCGCAACACCAGCAGACTGGCAATGGCCATAAAGGCACCGCCGGCCACCACTGCCGCCATGCGGTTGTTGTCGAGCACATGATTCATCACCCAGCCAAAACCCAGCGACGCAATGATTTCCGGAATCACGATGAAGAAATTGAAGATGCCCATGTACATGCCGGTCTTGCCAGCCGGCAACGCGTTCGCCAGCATGGAGTACGGCATGGAAAGCGTGCTGGCCCAGGCAATGCCAACACCGGTCATGGACAGCAACAGCAATCCCGGTGTGTGAATGACCGACACCGACGCGAGCCCTGCGGCACCGGCCAGCAGGCATAGCGCGTGCGTGCCTTTCGCGCCGTGTCGCCTGGCGAGTGGCGGCAGGAAGAACGAGAACGCGAAGCACACCGCCGAGTAGGCGGCAAAGCAGAGTCCGGCCCACTCCACCCCTTGTTGATAGAGCGGTGAACTGGCGTCGGGCGCGCCAAATACATTGCGTGCGACGGCGACCGGGAAGTACAGCCACATGCAGAACAGCCCGAGCCAGGTGCAGGTCTGCACCAGCGCAAGCTGACTCATGGTCTCGGGCATGGCGCGTATTGCAGCCGCGATTTCAGCAATGCCGTGACCGATACCGGCCGACGCTCGTTTCTCGCGCTCAAACAATGCGACATCGGCGGGCGGCTTTTCCCGTGTGGTGAGAATCGTGTACATCACGGCACCAAAGAACGCGGCCGACCCGATGTAAAACGAAAAGCGCACAGCAGTGGGAATCGTACCGGGCGCGCTGGCTGCCACGCCAAACCAGTTGGTGAGTATCCACGGCGCTGCCGACGCAAGTACGGCGCCCAGTCCGATGAACACGCTCTGCATCGCGAATCCGCGCGGTCGATCACCAGGCGGGAGCAGATCGGCAACGAACGCGCGGAACGGTTCCATCGAAATGTTGATGGATGCGTCAAGAATCCAGAGCAGTCCCGCGGCCATCCACAGCGTGCTGGAGTTGGGCATTGCCAGCAGCGCCAGCGAACTCAGGATCGCCCCGATCAGAAAGAACGGCCGCCGTCGCCCGAAGCGCGGCGACCAGGTGCGATCACTCAAATGTCCGATGATGGGCTGCACGATAAGGCCAGTGAGTGGCGCGGCGAGCCACAACATCGGGATCTGATCTGCCGTTGCGCCAAGGTATTCGTAGATGGCGCTCATGTTGGCCATCTGCAGCCCCCAACCGAACTGGATGCCGAGGAAGCCGAAGCTCATGTTCCAGATGGCGCCGAAGTTGGTGGCACCGGAACCGGCCGTTGCTGTCGTATCGCGGGGTACGCTCATCGGTCGTACAACCTCGTCAGTTCGCGCAAACGGGGCGCGATGTCGGGGGTGAGTTGTTCCCAGGTGAATCGAAACTGCCAGTTGCCGGCTTGCCGACCCGGCAAGTTCATGCGCGCCTCGCTGCCGA
>JANOKE010000622.1:0-6031 GCA_031419135.1 Gemmatimonadaceae bacterium | reverse complement strand
GGCTACGACGCCTTCGGCATCCACTCGGAGAATTACGCGCTCAAAATCGGCGCGCATCCGATGGAACTCACGCCCAGAAACGTGGCCAATTTCCAGCGTCAGCTTGAGCGCGCCGGCCTGATGATCGATTGGCGAAGCCGGGTGGACACCTCCAGCCCCGAGTACTACCAGTGGACGCAGTGGGTCTTTCTGCAGCTCTATCAGCAGGGGTTGGCGTACAAGAAAGCGGCCGCCGTCAACTGGTGCCCTACCGACAAGACGGTGCTGGCCAACGAGCAGGTCGAGAACGGCCTCTGCGAACGTTGCGGCACGGCCGTTGAGCAACGGGTGCTGGAGCAGTGGTTTTTCCGTATTTCGCAGTTCGCCGAACGGTTGCTCAACAATCTCGATTTTCTCGATTGGTCGCCAATCACGAAGCAGGCACAGCGCAACTGGATTGGTCGTTCGGAAGGCGCGGCGCTCACGTTCCGCGTGTCGGGTGCCGACGTTACGGTACGCGTTTTCACCACGCGTGCAGATACGATTTACGGCGCGACGTACCTGGTGTTGGCACCTGAGCATCCGCTGGTTGCCGACGTGACCACCGCCGGGCAACTGGCCGCAGTCCAGTCGTACCAGGATGCCACGCGCAAGCAGGATCTCATCGCGCGCAAGAGTTCACGCGTCAAGTCCGGGGTGTTTACCGGTGCGTTCGCCGTCAATCCGGCAACCGGTGCGAACATTCCGATTTGGATTGCCGACTACGTGCTCATGGAGTACGGGACTGGCGCGATCATGGCGGTGCCCGGACATGACGAACGCGACTTCGAATTCGCAAAGGTGTTTCAGCTTCCCATCGTGCGCGTTGTCGCCGGGCCCGGTCACGACGCATCAACCCCGTTGGGCGACGCGGCGTACACCGATGACACGGGCGGGCATCTCGTCAACTCCGGCCCCTTCAACGGTTCAGCGGTTGTCGATGCGAAAACGAATGTCACCGCGTGGCTGGCGGAGCGCGGGTATGCCAAGGCGGTGGTGAATTATCGTCTGCACGACTGGTGCATTTCGCGTCAGCGCTATTGGGGACCACCGATCCCCATCATCTATTGCGATCACTGCGGCACCGTGCCCGTGCCCGAATCGCAGTTACCGGTGGAGTTGCCATTCATTCCCGACTTCAAGCCGGATGACTCGGGTATCTCGCCGCTGGCCCGTCACGAGGAATGGTATCGGGTACCCTGTCCGACATGCGGCGCCATGGCGCGTCGCGAAACCGACGTGTCCGATACCTTCCTCGACAGCGCGTGGTACTTTTTGCGCTATCCCAGCGCGACGCGTCGCGATGTGCCGTTCGACGCCACCCGCACGAATGCGTGGCTGCCGGTGGATTCGTACATCGGCGGCAATGAGCACGCCGTCCTGCATCTGCTGTATGCGCGCTTCATCACGATGGTGCTGAAGGACGCCGGGCACATCACCTTCGAAGAGCCGTTCAGGCGATTCCGCGCGCACGGCATGATCATTCGCGACGGTGCGAAGATGTCGAAGTCGAAGGGCAACGTCATCAACCCCGACGTGTACATGGAGGAATGGGGCGCCGACGCATTCCGCATGTACCTTATGTTCCTCGGGCCGTACGAGGAGGGCGGGGACTTCCGCGACCAGGGCATCAGCGGCGTCAGGCGTTTTCTCGATCGTCTGTGGTCGTCGGTGCGCGATGCGACGGACGATGGCAACGCCGACGCGGCCGTGATGCGCCAACTGCATCGCACCATCAGGAAGGTGGGCGATGATACCGCCAATCTTGCGTACAACACGGCCATTGCCGCCATGATGGAGTACATCAATCACGTGCGACGCGGTGATCGCGCGCCGCACCGTGCCGAGGTGCTGCCACTGGTGCAGATGGTCGCGGCGTTCGCGCCGCATCTGGCTGAGGAATGCTGGGCAACGTTGGGGCACACCACGAGCGTGTTCGACGGCGGATGGCCTGCGTTCGACGCGGCGATGCTGGTTGATGACGAGGTGGACCTGGTGGTACAGGTGAACGGCAAGGTGCGTGGCAAGGTGCGGGTGGCGATCGATATCACGCAGGACGCGGCGCTCGCCAAGGCGCGTGCCGACGCGAACATCGCCAAGTTCATCATTGGTGACATCAACAAGGTGATCTTCGTGCCCAAACGGTTGCTCAATATCGTGGTGGGGTGACCAGCGACCGGAGTCTCCGTCGGGCGCTGGGCACGGTGTCGCTCGCCGCCGTGATGTTTTTCAACGTCTCCGGCGGCGCCTTCACGATGGAAGGGCTGGTGGCCTCGGTGGGCCCTGGCATGTCGTTGTTGTTGCTCGTGCTCGTGCCGGTGCTCTGGAGCATTCCAGAAACGTTGTTGGTGGCCGAGCTGGCGAGCATGCTGCCCGAGGAGGGCGGATATTACCGGTGGGTGTATCGCGCGTTCGGGCCGTTCTGGGCGTTTCAGAACGGCTGGATCACGTGGTGCTATTCGTTGGTCGACATGGCCATTTATCCGGTGTTGTTCAATCAGTACCTGGCGTACTTCTTCCCGGGATTGCCAACCATCACGCAATGGCTGATTTCATTGGTGATGATCTGGGGTGCCACCTTCATCAACTTGCGTGGCGCCCTGCGCGTAGGCCAACTGTCGGTGTTCGCTGCGACGCTGGTCCTGGGCACGTTCCTGGCGATTACCATCTCCGCATTGCCGCACATGACGCATGTGCCGTGGACGCCATTCACGCGCAGTGGGGAAACGCAGTGGACCGCAATGGGTGTAGGGCTGTCCACCGTGCTGTGGAACTACATTGGCTGGGACAATGCCAGCACTGTGGGTGAAGAAATTCGCGATGCTTCCAGCACGTACCCTCGCGCGTTGGCGATCACCCTGGCCGTCGTGACGTGCGCCTACCTGCTGCCGCTGTCGGCGACATTGGCGGCGACCGATTGGACCACGTGGCGCGACGGAAGCTGGCCGGCGATTGCGCGCGCCAGTGGTGGAGCTGCTGGACCCGTGTTGGCCGCGCTCGTGGCCACGGCCGGTTTGGTGAGTGCCCTCGCGCTGTTCAATGCGCTGCTCATGGCATACTCACGCATTCCGCTGGCGATGGCGCGCGATGGACTGCTGCCGTCGGGTGTTGCGGTGCTCGACAAACGAAACAACCCGTCGCGCGCCGTGTTGGTGTCGGCCGTGTGCTATTCGGTTTTCGCGTTGCTGCCGTTCGGCCAACTGGTGGTGGCCGACGTCCTGCTCTACTCGCTGGCGCTGGCCCTCGAGTACGGGGCGCTCATTCGACTGCGAACGCGGGAGCCCGCACTGCGAGGCGCCTTTCGCGTCCCGGTGGGCATTCGCGGAATCTGGACGCTGGTGGCAATCCCCAGCGTCATCCTGGTGATCACGGTCGGCCTCAGCTTCGCCGACGGTGAATACGGAGCTCCCGCGGTGATCGGCGCTCTGGCCGCGACCGCGATTGGTCCCGTGCTCTATCGGCTGGGGAAATCACGCCGAGAGGAAAGGCTCTGACCACCGCGCGCGGATTCCCGTAAACCCCTGAACGTCGTACCCGTGTCTCATGAACGTCAAACTCCAAACACGAGACGACCATGCACACCATCACGACCCGCGCCGCACTCTTCGCGACGGCGCTCTCCGCAGCATCCCTGCCTGCGCAGGAGCCCCAACCGCCGCAACCGCCCCGCACTCCGGTGCTGATTCGCGTGCAACCGGAACTGTCGCTGCTCTGGAATCGTGCCGCCGATCGCGCCGTTCTTGGCATCACCTTGGCGACCTCGTCGCGCCGTGACACCGCCGGTGTTCGCATCGAGGATGTGGATACCAACGGTCCCGCCGCGAAAGCCGGGCTCAAATCCGGAGACGTGATCACCGACATAAACGGCGTCAGCTTGCGGATCGCCGCGGCCGACGCGGAGGAGCTGGCCTTCGCCGGAATCGCCCAGCGACGACTACAACGCACCATAGCCAAAGCGAAGCCGGGTGATGACGTCGAGCTTCGTGTGCGCAGCGGCGGCAGCAACCGTTCGGTGACGATAAAAACCGTTTCGGCGGAGGAACTTGATCGCACCAGTGAACGGCGTGCCTCAGGCGCGCGAGCGGCGGCCAGCGATCAACAGGGAGCGATCGGGGTGTCCATCGGTGGATCGGGCAACGGACGCGACACCTTGGGACTGTTCGTGTCGTCGGTGGTTGGTGGCGGACCGGCGGAAAAGAGTGGCATCATTGAGGGCGAGCGGATTGCCGCCGTAAATGGTGTCGATGTGCGGGTGCCGAAAGAGGACGTCGAGGACATGTCCGTAACGTCGTCGCGGGTCAATCGGTTCATTCGCGAGGTGCAAAAGGTCGCGCCGGGTGGGGCAGTCACGCTCCGAGTATTCGGCAACGGTCGATATCGCGACGTAGCACTGAAAGCGGTAAGAATGTCCGAACTCCCTTCATCTGGATGGCAGATGTCGATTGGCGATGGCGGCCTTCGAATCATTCGGGGGAGCGTCGACAGACGGACGCGAGCATAGCAAGGCGGGAGATGGGTAGGGAGACGGGAGACGGGCGAAGGGAGACGGGAGACGCTGGGGCAGGAAGTTCTCCCGTCTCCCGTCTCCCTTCTCCCGTCTCTCTTCTACCCCCCCCAACACAATCCGCGACGGCGGCGTAAACTTTGCGAGCGTCCTCGTGGCGCGTCCCTTGGTGCGCCGCCGAAACGGCGGAGCTCGGCCGTTCTCGGCGCGCCTTCGAAATTCCGCCGTACGCCCCCGCGAATGCACGCTATTGGTTTTGGGCAGCGCCATGCGCGCCCTTGGTCGCTCGGACGCACTCGTACCGGACTCGTGTTGGCCATGTCGCTCGTGGCTACCCAAGCCTGTAAGGACACACCGCGTCCGCAACGCCCGGCACCAGTGGTCTCCGTGAAAACGGCGATCGTAGGCCCGTTGCCGTACATCGTTGTTGCCAATGGCGAGGTGGAAGCGAATCGCACGGTATCGGTGCAATCGTTGGTGTCTGGAATGCTCACCAGCGTCGCCATTACTGAAGGCGACGAAGTGCGCGCCGGGCAGACGCTGTTTCAGATAGATTCGCGTCCATTCAGCGCCGAACTCGACCGAGTACGCGGAACGCTGGCGCGTGACGAGGCGCAACTGGCTCGAGCGCGCGGCGACTCCGCGCGATTTGCCGGCCTCGCCAAGGACGGCTACATCACCAGGCAGCAGCTTGACCAAGCGTTTACCGACGTCAACGCGCTTGGCGCGACGGTGGCGGCTGATCGCGCCGCCGAGCAGCGCGCGCAACTCGATTTGGATAATACGACCATTCGCGCGCCAATCGGCGGACGGACTGGTCAACTGGCGATCAAGGCGGGCAACCTGGTTCGCGCGCAAGCCGATCCGCCGCTGGTCACGATCAACGAATTACGTCCCGTGCTGGTGCGATTCAGTGTGCCGGAGCGTGATTTCGCGGAAATGCGCAGTCGTGCGGGGCTCGACAAGCCGCTCATCGTGTCGGTTCGTCCAAACGTGGGCGACAGCACGCATCGAACCACGGGCACGTTGGCGTTCATCAACAACGTTGTCGATCGCGCCACTGGATCGGTGCTGCTCAAGGCCCGGGTGTCCAACCAGGACCGCAATCTGTGGCCGGGGCAGTTCGTGACGATTGGTCTGGAGTTGTCGGTCGACCGCAATGCGGTCACGGTTCCTGCCGAAGCTGTGGTAACCACGGCCAGTGGTTCATTCGTGTACGTGGTCGACAGCGGCACCGCCAAACGCGTGGGGGTGAAAGTCGGTCGGCAGTCTGGCGGCGCCGTGAAGTTGGATAGTGGGCTCGTCGGGGGCGAGCAGGTGATTGTCGAAGGACAGAACAAGCTCAGCGACGGCGCGAAGATTGAGCTGCGCTCGACTGCACCAAGCACCGGCGGCGCGGACGGGAGGGGGGGCATGGAGCGCCTCGCGATCTATCACGAGCATCACGCGCGCGACTATGGCTCGGCGCTGTGCTGGACCGAACAGATGCAGGCCCTCGCGCGCAACGCC
>JANOKE010000621.1:0-3896 GCA_031419135.1 Gemmatimonadaceae bacterium | reverse complement strand
GCAGGGATTGGGCTTCATCAAGTACAATCACGCTGCGCGCAATACTGTGCAGCTTCCGGCAGCGCGATGGGTGGTTTGAAAATAACGATTCGAAAAGTTGAACTGTCGTTGTAACGATCACTGGTGCATCCCAGTTCTCCGTGGCGAGTCGTTGGTGCACGCTCGCTTCACAGGCTCGTGATGCGTTGTCATTCGTTAGCACCTCACGACCCGAGTGATGCTCAATGACATTGTGGTGGCCAAGTGCGTCCCTGAGTATCGCCGCGTTTTGTTCGATAATTGTGGTGTATGGCACAGCTGTTATGACGCGCCGCATTCCATGCTCAAGCGCATGGTTTATGGCGAATGCTACCCCAGAGAGAGTCTTGCCACCTCCAGTGGGCACCGTGAGCGTGAAAACGCCTGGTGGTGCCGTGGCACGGCTTCGGCAATCAGCAAGCACCTCAGCGCGCAGTGTGTTGACCGGCGAATCCGCTTGGTAACGCCCGAGATACCGGTCCAGCTGCGCCGCAATGCCTAAGAGGTTGTCAAAACTCGTGAAGTGTGCTCTCAGTGACGGATCATAAAATCTCTCCGTCGCCAAACGGTCTGCGTCGATCAACGCCGAAAACAGCATTCGCGTCCACAGTTCGATTGCAAGCTTCTGTTGGTTGGGGGTACGATTGGCCGTAAGAAACGCAGGCGGCGACGGGCTAAGGTAAGTCAGTATGTCCACGGGCACATCGCCGCGAATCTGGGCGAGGACATCCGCGGCATTCTGTAGGCGACTCACCAGTGGACTCTGTGCTGTATCATCCTGCGCGCGGTAGTTTGCCAGCCCAGAGTGATGCCCTGCAATAGCAAATGCGGCGGGCAACAATCCGCGCTCGCTTGCGAGTGCAGCACCGGCGCCCGCATGTTCCACTTGCTCGCGCGCGCCCTCCAGGCGGCGCTGAAATTCGGGGCGATATTTCCCCAAATCGTGCCAGAGTCCTGCCGCGCGTCCCCACCGACCTGAGGCAAAAGCGTCAGCGAATCGCTCAGCGATGTCCGCGACTTCTCGCAGGTGCGTTTCGAGCAGCTCCCATTCAGCCTTGTCGCTGCCTGGCCGTGAATGCGCGTAAAACACAGTCATCGATCTAGGGTCAGAGTTGTAGCGTGCGATTACTTTCACCCGACGCTCCCTATGAGACTCGCTGCATCCACATATTCGTCATCCTCATCCTGCTATTAAGCAGGCCGACGGCTGACCTCAAATAGGCCTGGAAGTCGTTGCTGTACTCTCCGATATCATGAAGGAGGCCAACCAGCTCACCTTGATCGACAAGCCCGACTTTTCCGGCAAATTCGCGGGCGCGTGCAGCCACCGCTTGAAGGTGCTCCGCAACCGACTGCGTCGCGCTGTCCTCCTTCCGATGATGAGCGATGCACGCAGAGTCGGTCTTCAATACTCCTCAGGCGTCGCTTCGCAGTGCACAATCGCATATTCTTGACGCGAACCGGAAAGTGCAAGTTCCAGAATGGGATCGCAAGATCACTCAGCCAACACCCGCCTCCGCTCGTGACCACTCCGAATCTCCGCATCACCCTCGCCCTCTCCCCGCACGGCCGCCTCAGTCTCGTCGCCACCGACGACGCGCCCGAACTCGCCACCGAACTCGCCCAACGACTCACCGCCGCATTCGCTCGTGGCTCCGGACACGGCCTCCTCCAACTCGGCGGAGCCGAAATCGGTCAACCATTGCCGCCGGTGCTCTCCTACTGGCGTGAACTGGGCACGCGATACGTCACCGCGCTCTGCGTGCGCCCTGGCACCGATACGTCGCACTCGTCGCCGGTTCCTCCACCCGGCCACGCCGACCTCGAAACACTCGCCCTTGGCGCGCCGGTTATGCTCGGTGCGGAATACATCAATGCGCCGTTGCTCGGGGCACTCTGGCGCGAAATCGACGCCGCGTTCGCGTTGCGCCAAACGGAAACACAAACCACGACCGAGGCGCTGGTCAAACAGTTCAACGACGCCTGGAACGTCGTTGGCCGCGTACACTTCAACCTCGCGGTGAACACACGCGACAATGCATCGCCGTTCGCGTTCCTCGCCACGTACACGCACCAACTCTCATCGCACGGCACCGCCCTGCATCGCCCGTTGGGCGAAGCGCTTGGCGAGTATGCCACCGCGAAGGACAGTGGAAAGCTCCTCTCGCTGCTGCTTCCGGTACAGCGTGCCGCTGAGCAGTGCGCGTGGCTGCGCGAAATGGTGGATAGCGGCGAGATCTTTCATCCACTCCGCTGGAGTGCCAGCGACGCTTTTCGATTGCTGTCCGATGTACCCGGACTTGAACGCGCTGGTGTCATTGTACGAATGCCCGCCAATTGGCGCGGCAACAGACCGGCTCGTCCGCAAGTCACAGCAACCGTTGGCGCGAAGCCCGCCGCAGGCCTTGGCACCGACGCGCTGCTCGATTTCAGCATGCAGATCACGCTGGACGGGGCACCACTCACTCCCGCTGAACTCAAGCACATCCTTTCCAGCACGCGTGGCCTTGCGTTCGTTCGCGGGCAATGGATTGAAGTAGACGCCGAGCAGCTTGGCCGCACACTGAAACACTTCAAAGACACGGAGCAACTGGCGAGCGGGCAGGGCATCACCTTCGCCGAGGCCGCACGTCTGCTGTCAGGGGCAAACGTTGCCGGCGAACGTGACCAAACCACCGCCACTCCGCTGTGGTCCCAGGTTGTCGCGGGGTCGTGGCTCACCGCTGTATTGAAAGAACTGCGCTCGCCATCCGCTGTCGGGCACGCGCCAGTTCGTGCCAGCAAGAAATTTGCACTGCGCGGCACGCTCCGTCCGTACCAGGAAGTGGGCGTGCACTGGCTCGACTTCCTGTCGCGTCTCGGACTCGGCGCCTGCCTTGCCGATGACATGGGACTTGGAAAAACCATTCAGGTGCTCGCCCTGTTGCTGGAGCGTCGGCAGGAGATCACGTCGGAGCATCGACCGAGTCTGCTGGTTGCGCCAGCATCGCTCATTGCAAACTGGCAGTCCGAGATTGACCGGTTTGCTCCCGTGTTGCGTACGCTCATTGCGCATCGATCGGTGCTGTCTGCCATGGAGCTCGACGCGATTACCCCAGCACAGTTGGCCGGCACCGATTTGGTGATTACGACGTACGGATCGCTGCTGCGCTTTCCGTGGCTCGCTGATACGCAATGGAATTTGGCCATTCTGGACGAAGCGCAAGCCATCAAAAACCCGGGAGCCAAGCAAACACGCGCGGTCAAGCGTCTCCATGCTCGCTCACGCATCGCACTCACCGGAACGCCCGTAGAAAACCGACTCGCCGACTTGTGGTCCATCTTTGATTTCATCAACCCGGGGCTGCTCGGATCGGCCAAGCAGTTCACCAGCTACTCCAAGCGTATGGCCGCGACGCCCGACAATCCGTACGGTGCGCTGCGCGAGCTTGTGCGGCCGTACATTCTCCGGCGACTCAAAACCGATAAGTCGGTCATCTCGGACTTGCCCGACAAAACGGAGGTCACTGCCTGGTGCCACCTCAGTCGCACGCAGGCAGCGTTGTATCAAGAAGCGGTAGCCGAGTTGGGTGTTCAGGTGGCGAACACCGACGGGATTCGTCGTCGCGGACTGGTGCTCGCATTTCTCATGCGCTTGAAGCAAATCTGCAACCACCCGTCGCAGTGGCTCAAGGACGATCGGTGGGACCCGAAAGACAGTGGCAAGCTGGCGCGCCTTCGCGAACTCGCCGACGTGATTGCCGCCAAGCAGGAGAAGGTTTTGGTGTTCACCCAGTTTCGCGAAGTGACCGCGCCCCTCGCGGCGTTTCTCGCCCGCGCGTTCGGCCGCGAAGGACTGACGTTGCATGGTGGGACCGATGTGAAGAAGCGCAAAGACC
>JANOKE010000620.1:0-1605 GCA_031419135.1 Gemmatimonadaceae bacterium | reverse complement strand
CTCGGGCACGATGGCCGCCGGACCCGCATACGCCGCGTCCACGTGCACCCAACAGCCAAACGCCTTCGCGATGCGCCCGATCTCCGGTACCGGATCGATGCTGGTGGTGCTGGTGGTACCGACACACGGCACCACGGCAATCGGCCGATATCCGGCGGCGACATCGGCCCGCAGGGCGGCGTCAAGCGCGTCGGGGCGCATGCGAAACTGGTCATCCGCCGGAATCTTGACCAGGTTGTCGTGCCCCAGTCCCAACGCAATGACGGCCTTGTCGATTGACGAGTGCGCGTGTTCGGAGCAATACACACGCAGCACTGGCAGGTCGGTGCGCGCCGCCATGCCACGCGAGCGGATATCGAGCCCTGCGGCTTCACGCGCCGCTGCCAACGCATAAAACGTGCTCACGGATGCGGTATCGGTGATCTGACCAAACCATCCGTCGCCGAGTCCCATGAGTTGCCGCAGCCAGTCCAGCGTCACCAATTCGAGTTCGGTGACGGCAGGACTCGTTACCCAGAGCATACCGTTGGCGTTCAGACCTGCTGCCAGCAATTCGCCAAGAATTCCCGGGTACGACGCCGAGTTGGCGAAGTAGGCGAAGAACGACGGGTGATTCCAGTGCGTGATGCCCGGCACAATCGTGCGATGGAAGTCGTTGAGCATCGCTGTCAGCGTTTCGCCGTTTTTGGGTGGCAACGCTGGCAGCGCGTTCCGGATGTCGCCCGGTCCCGCTCGGCTCTTGACCGGATACTGTTCAGGATGCTCAAGGTAGTCGGCTATCCAGTCCACAGCAGCGTGGGCCGCGGCGCGAAATTCTTCGGGCGAGACATCGCCAGTGAGCGGGGAATCGGGCATGCGACAAGGTTGTGCGAAACGCGATCAATCTCCAGCCCCTCTTCCCTTACGCCCGTCGGAGAGTGAAATCCTCACGATCCCTTTCCCCCGAGATCCTGTTGAAGCGCCTGCTCCTGATGCTGGCCAGTGCCTTTGTATTGCTCCTCGCGGTCATGGTCGCCCGCACGATGCGCGTTCCGGCACCGGCGCCGGCCGCCGCAGCACTGACCGGAGCGGCGGTTATCGTGGATTCGGCGCTGGCCGCGCAGCGACTGTCGGGCGCCGTGAAATTCCCCACGGTGTCGATGGCCTCGGGCGCACCTGTCGATACAGCGGCCTTTCTGGGATTTCACGATTTTCTCGTGCGGGCATTTCCACTGGTTCATCGCTCACTGCGGCGCGAAAAGGTCGCGGGCTTGAGTCTGATGTACACATGGATCGGCACCGACGCAAAGGCCGCGCCCGTAGTGCTCATGGGACACATAGACGTTGTTCCGGTCCCTGAGTCGAATCTCAAAGACTGGACCCACGGTCCGTTTTCCGGTGATGTGGCCGACGGATTTGTGTGGGGACGCGGAACGCTGGACGACAAGACCACCGTGCTGGCGTCACTCGAAGCGGTGGAAGGACTTCTTGCGCAAGGGTACACGCCGCCGCGCACCGTGTACCTCACCTTTGGGCATGACGAGGAAGTGGGCGGACTGTTCGGGGCGCGCCTGATTGTCGATTCTCTGGTCGCCCGCGGCGTGAAACCCGCGATGGTGATCGACG